>VBOK01000146.1 GCA_005877565.1 Nitrospirota bacterium | reverse complement strand
CGCGGCCGAGCCGGTCCGCCGGAGCCCCTGGGATGCCAGGACGAACCGCTCAAAGTGTTCCAGATTGCGCTGGCGATTCTCCCGGTCGTAGGCGAAGCCCGTCACCAGGAGCGCCTTGTTGAGCGTCGGGATCTTCGACACGTGGATGCGTCGTCCGTTGAGAAGGGCGCCCTTGCCCGCTTCGGCTTCGAAGAGCTCACACCGGAGCGGGTCGTACACCACGCCGAGCACGATGCGTCCCTCCACCTCGAGGCCGATCGAGACGCAGAAGGCGGGAAACCCGTGCGTGAAGTTCGTCGTCCCGTCCAAGGGGTCCACGATCCATCGGTACGGCGATTTCTTCTGGGAGTGCTCCCCGCCTTCCTCAGCAAGGATCCGATGCTCTGGAAACGCGGCGTGCAGGATCTCCACGATCGCACGCTCCGCCCGGCGATCCACTTCGGTCACCATATTGGTGATTGCGCCCTCTTTGTAGTCCACGCGATAGTCGGCGCCACAGGTTTCCACGATGATCTTGCCCGCCTGCTGCGCCGCCGCCACCGCGACGGATCGGTAATCCGGCATGCCTTCCTCTTGTGACCGCACTATATATACCACACAGGCCCCCGTTCACTCGCTGTTTGGTTTCATGGTACATTGACGTGCGATGCGCGTCCTCGCGCCCATGCTGTCACTCGTCATGATCGGCGTCGCCGTGGCCTGGGCCGATCCCTACGGGCCTCCTTATGCGGTCACCGACATGGCGCCGTTCTGCGCGAGTTGCCACTCCTCCACCAGTCTCGATCAGCTGAGCGACCTGCCCCCGGATGCGGCAGCGGCAGAGACCATCGAAGGCAAGCACTTCAGCCGGATCAGAACGGACCCCGCCTACAGGGACCTCAGCCCCGCCGATCGGGAGCAGTTGATCGCCGCCATCAAGTGGATGGACGAGCAGGCGTCGGTCACGATCAAGGCGCCATCCCAGGCCAGGCGGAACAGCCAGATTGAAGTGACGGTGGTCACCCGCGGGGGCGCGGGCCCGGTGGTGGGCGTGTCCCTGGTGGACAGCGCGATCCGCTTCCAGTCCCGGCCGATCAGCGCGAGCGGCTTCAAGGTCGTTGGACCGGCTCTTGTGGCTGGCCCGAACGGGAAACCACAGACGCAGTGGGCCGAACGCCGGCTCCGGGGGTCGGACATGGGACTTAGCACCGTCATGATCGCAGGCATCGAGGGGGACCCGGTGACGAAACGAGTCGATGAGACCCGCACCACGTGGGTGCTCCGGACCCCGCCGGAACCCGGGAGCTACTCCCTGGCGGCGGCCTTCTACTACGGGACGGAAAAGGGCCGCCCGCTGGGGACGGTGATACGCAACGGCCGCGCAGAGCCCCGCGGCGGGCCCGGCGGCGCGAGCGGGCGCATCATGTTTTCGGATGTGGTCAAGATCACCGTGAAATGACCCAGTAGGGGCACGGCGCGCCGTGCCCCTACGTTTCCTGGACGCCATGACAACATTGCGAACTGACACGCTGCCCTATCGCAAACCGGAACTTGGCAAGCACTACTGGATCAAGGACAACACCCTGCCGGACCCGTTTCCGGTCGTCGAGCGCTGCTTCAACAAGGCGGATTGGATCATGGGTTCGCCGTGGCGGCCCGAGCCCTGGCCCGGCGTGCGCGCGCCCCACGCCCTGCTGCCTGCGGAACTGGCCGTCGTTGAGGACTGGGTGAAGTCCCAGATCGGCGTCAGGGCGTTGCGCCCGCAAGACGCGCCGGTGGACGGAGTCTCCGGCCATAACCACGTACAGATCGTAGGCGGCGGGGAGGCCGTGGCCCGCCCGCACGTGGATTCCAGCAAGCTCTGCGACTACGCCGGCGTGCTCTACCTGCACCCCTACCCGCCGACCAAGCACGCGGGGACATCCTTCTACCGGTTGCGGCTGCCGGACGGGGCCCTGGGCGGGAACATCTGCCCCCCTCCCTACGAGAGCCTGGCGCAAATCCCCGGCTTCGAGAAGGGGTCCGATCTGACGATGTGGGAGGAGGATATCGAGGTGCCGTACGTGTTCAACCGAATGCTCGTGTACAAGTCCGACATCGTGCACTCGGCCACCGCGTACTTCGGCTGGGACCACGAGCTGGGCTCGAAGCGGATCGCGGTGGTCTTCTTCTGGAAGACGGTGTCGTGATGATCGATCTGCGCAGTGACACGGTGACCAAGCCCTCGCCGGCCATGCGCGAGGCGATGGCGCAAGCGGAGGTCGGCGATGACGTCTTCGGCGAGGACCCGACCGTCAACCGGCTACAGGACGTGGCGGCGCGCCTGCTCGGGAAGGACGCGTCGCTGTTCGTCCCCTCCGGCACCATGGGCAACCAGCTGTCGGTCCGCCTGCACACGAAGCCGGGCGATGAGATCATCGTCGAGGCCGGCGCGCACGTGGTCCGCTACGAAAGCGGTGCGGCGGCGGGCCTCTCCGGGGTGCAGACCCGTTGGCTCCCAGGGGCTCGCGGAGTACTAGAGGTCGACCAGATCGAAGCCGCCATCCGCCCGCCCGACTATCACAACCCGCCGACGACCCTGATCTGCCTGGAGAACACCCACAACCGCGGCGGTGGGACGATCTATCCCCTCGACACGATCAAGGCCATCCGGAAGATGGCCGCGGCGCGGAGCATCGCCATGCATCTGGATGGGGCTCGGTTGTTCAACGCAGTCGTGGCGACCGGTGTCCCGGCGGCCGAGTACGCGCGGCACTTCGAGACGGTGACGTTCTGCCTATCCAAGGGGCTCGGGGCCCCGGTCGGTTCGCTGATCTGCGCGGACCGGGAGCGCGTGGTGAAGCTACGCCGTCTGCGGAAGATGTTCGGGGGCGGGATGCGGCAGGCTGGGATCCTCGCGGCGGCGGGTCTCTACGCGCTCGAGCACAACGTCGCGCGCCTGGCCGAGGACCACGCTCACGCGAAACGGCTGGCGGAGGCCCTGGCGGGGCTGCCCGGCGTCCGGATCAACCCGGCGCACGTCGAGACCAACATCGTCGTCTTCGACATCAGCGAGACGCGCCGCACGGCCGACGAGGTGCTGGCGCTGCTCAAGGCCGAAGGGCTGCTGCTCGTGCCCTTCAGCCCGACCACGCTCCGCGCGGTGACTCACCTGGACGTCTCGCGGGATCAGATCGAGCAGGCCTGCGCCATCCTGAAAAAAGTGTTTTCGAAACTGGCTGCCTAGGCGCGCACGTAGATGGGGTTGGAGAAGATCCAGGGACGCCAGCGGTCCACGACCCGCAGCGATACCTCGATCCGATAGACCCCCGGGCGGTCCACTGGGTGCAGGAGCTCGCGCCCCTCTTGCCGACGGATCGGGACCCCGTCGCGCAGGAGCTCCACGGCGCCTGGTACCGGACATTGCGCCGCCAGGACGAGTCCGTCCTGGAGCAGCACATCATCGCCCATCAGGGCAACCACCGGCCCTCCGTCCTTGACATGAGCCGCGAACCGAAAGCCGGCAGCGTCGGCCAGGAGATTGAAGGAAGCAAAGCAGCGTCCCGCGCGAAGCGCGCTCATTAGATTTCCGGTCGTCAGCGGGGGCGCGAGGGGACGGAGACTCTCTGCGACCCCGAGCGGGGCCAGGACATGCGTGTTCACGGCCCTGAAGATCAACGCATACGGGTCAGCCTGCCGACCAAACACCTGGAGATTCTGGTGCGCATCGTTGCCCGCCAGACCGACGAACCGCCGTGTCTTCGTGAAGCGGTCCCACTCGACAAGATTCCAATTGGACCGTTCGACAATGAGCGACAGGAGGATCTCATCCTGATACTCGTCGTAGTCCAGGAAGAAGTTCAGGAGAAAGCGGGGAACGTCCACGAGACGGTCCCGGACCGTGTCGGCGAGATCGCAAATTTCGAGCCCGTCGGCGTACCGGAAGTAGCTCTGGTTCAGCAGGCCGCGTGGATGAGCGATGATGGCCAGCGCGCCTTGAGACTGGAGCCCTTTAAAGAGCTCATCCAAGTCCCATTCCCCGTTAGGGCCCGGGACGAGCGGACCGCGAAGCCCAATGGCCAGCACGCTGGCGCACCGGCGCGTCAGCGCACCCTGCCGCGTGCATCCCAGAGGGATCTCGACCCCACGCACCACCAACAGCGAGCCCCGGGGGCCGTCCAGGCCTTCCGTAAAGATCTTGGGCGTGTAGTGATCGGTCGTGACGAGAAAGTCGAGCTTGGCGGAGCCGGCGGCCTTGAGGATCTCCTCGACGGTGCCGGTGCTGTCATGCGACAGCGCGGTGTGGGCATGAACGACGCCGCGGAACTCCCGGTATCCTTCGAACGGCGGCGGCGCGATCCGCTGGCGCCGCAACGCTTGGAGCGCATCGCGGATCGCCCCGACAGAAGGCGTCGACGAGCACCCGCCGATAACAGGAATGAAAGCGCCCAAGCCGGCGGCGAGCACAGCCTGGACGAATCGACGGCGAGTCCACACGGAACAAGACGCTACCAGATCAGGCGGGTCTGGTACAATACCCGTCGCCATGTTAACGATGCCTTCTCTGCCTCCCAGCGAGCTCCGCGGCCGGCTGGAGGCGGATTTCCGGCAACGCGTGATGCTGCTCTACCGTTCCTTGCAGATCACGCCACCCTACCACAGCGTGGAGAAGGCCATCCTGGCTCTGCGCGATAGGCTCTCGGCCCTGTCTGAGCCTACCCTGCGCGCGACCGCCACCGACCCGGCTTCCCAGAACGCCCTCTTCACGCAGGTCTTCATCGACTCCGGCCTGGCGAAAAAGAACCGGGGCATCATCAGCAAGCTGTTGGCGGACCGTCCCGAGCTCCTCGCCCCAGAGTGCCAGCCCTTCACAGACGCATTCAAAGCGCCGCCTTGAACTCTTCGAATACCGCCATCAACCGCTTGTCCTCCAGCCGATAGGCGGCGACCACAACCACGAGGCCAAACAGGCACACCAGCAGTCCCAGCCCGCTCAAGGCGACGCCCAGAAAGGCGCCGCCGGCCGAAGAGAGCCCGCCGGCGAAGGCAAACGCCACGAGATAGACCAGCGTCCCGCCTGCGACCGTGAGGAACCAGGCTCCGGTCAATAGGGCCGACGACCACGGCATCCGCTTCGTCAGCGTCACCGGTGCGCGTTCGTCCAAGGCCGCGTAATGCACGAACCCGTTCAGCGGCCAGGCCGTGCGGACAGCGATCCCGAACCGCTTGCGGTCGGGCAGGAGCTGGACGGCGCGGTGCTCCGGAACGAGCCGCGCCCACCCGCGCGGTAATTGCAGCAGGCCCCCGGCATCAAAGCGGTCGCGCCGCACCACCAACGGCTCCTCGCGCCGTCCGACCACCACCCCGTAGCGAACGGACGTGGGTGACATGCGGTTGAACGCCATCCAGTCCGCCACGACCAAGCCAAGGATCAGCACCGCGCCGAGAAGAAAGGCCGCATGCATGAGTCGAGAGGGTAGCATAACCCTCTTGCATCGGTCATCAGATGAGTATAGAAATGGGGTTTAATGATCGAGCACGATGGCGGACTGCGCGTGCAGGGAATGGCCCTGTGGCTGGACGCCACTCGGTCCCGCGATCAGTGCTTCGTCTCGCACGCTCACAGCGACCACGCCATCCGGCATCGCCGGATCATCGCCTCGCCACAGACCGCCCGGCTCTACGAACATCGCCTGGGCCGCACCCTTGCGGAGACGCACGCGTTCCACGCCCCGTTCGAAGTGGACGGCGCGCGCTGCTGGCTTCTGCCGGCCGGGCACATCCTGGGCTCCTCGCAGATCCTCATTGAGCACAAGGGCCGTCGGATCGTGTACACGGGCGATTGCCGGATGCGGGAAGGCCTCACGGCGGAGCCGATCACCGTGGAGCCCTGCGACATCCTCGTGATGGAGTGTACGTTTGGGCGCCCGCATTACGTGTTTCCAGAGCCGGCCGAGGTAGCGCGGCGGCTCTGCCGCTTCATCGAGGGGACCTGGAACGAGGGGCTGACCCCGGTGCTGCTGGCCTACGCGCTGGGCAAGGGGCAGGAGGCCATGAAGCTCCTGGGCGACCGCGGGTACAGCTGCGCGGTGGCCGAGCCAGTCTTTCGCATCGCGCGCATCTACGAAGAATACGGCGTGCGGTTCGGCCGCTACGAGCTCCTGGACCCGACGCTCGGGGAGGAGGGCGTGCGCGGCCAAGTGGTCATCCTTCCGCCGCACCTGCGGCGCTCCCAGATCCTCGAAGACATCGGCCCCTGCCGCACGGCCATGCTGACCGGCTGGGCGATGGACCGCAACTGCCGCTTTCGCTACCGGGTGGACGAGGCCATTCCGCTCTCGGACCACGCCGACTTTCAGGAGCTCCTCGCGCTCGTCCGCCAAGCCGCTCCGAAGAAGGTCTACACCGTACATGGATTCACTGAATTCGCCAAGCATCTGCGCCTCCTGGGATACGATGCCGACCATCTCGGCCCATAACACCTTGACAAGCTTTCCCTGTTTGGCTAGAGTGGGGCCGTTTTGCCCTACGTAAGCGTCCGTTCGAGCCGCGAATCCCTGGCACACGGAAGCGTCGGCCTGTAACACGAGCGATCGGACCAAGAAGTTCGCTGAGTAGAGCTTCGAGGTGTTATGGACACGGCGAAAGTCGAACGGGTCTACACCAGCTACGCGAGAGTCTACGACCACATCTTCGGCAAGATCTTCCATGACGGGCGCGAGCATGCGGTCCGCCTCCTGAACCTCTCCCCGGGCGAGCGCGTGCTGGAAGTGGGCGTGGGCACAGGCCTGGCCCTGCCGTGCTACCCGCGAACCTGCGAGGTGGTCGGGATCGACCTCTCGGCTGGCATGCTGGCCAGGTGCCAGCTACGGGTCCGGGAACTCGGGCTTGCGCATGTCACCTTGCAGCGCATGGACGCCTCGGCGATGGAATTCCCGGACGACAGTTTCGACGCCGTGATGGCCGCCTACGTGGTCACGGCGGTACCCGACTACCGGATGGTGATGCAGGAGATGGTGCGGGTCTGCAAGCCGGGTGGGCGCATCATCCTCTTGAATCACTTCAGCAACGGCAACCCGATCATCAACACGATCGAGAAGGTGCTCTCACCCTTCTGCAAGCAGCTGGGCTGGCGAACTGACCTCTCACTGGCGACGGTCCTCGACGGCACTCACCTCACCGTGCTCTACAAGCAGAAAGTGAATCCTCTCCGCCTCTGGCACCTCGTCCAGTGCGTGAACGAGAAGGCGCCAAACGGCAATGGGCACTCCGTCTGATCTTCCTCAAAGCGTAATTGTGCGGTGATTGGCGGATGCCGCCGGACGCGACCGGACCCGTTGGTAAAAGTTAGCGCGTCCGGCTCTTCTGCAGGCGCTCGGCGACCTTCTTGCGCAGGCGGGCCTTCTCCAGACTGGTGAGCGCGGCCTCCATCGCGTCGCGTGAGCCGCCCGCGGCCACCTTGGCCTCGGCTTCCAGCACCTTGGCTTGGGCGCGCTCAATATCGATGTCCTCGGCCTTCTCGGCGACTTCCGCCAGCACGGTGACGCGCGTCGGCGTCACGTCCACGAACCCCCACATGACCGAGAAGAAATGGGACTCCTCTCCGATCCGGTACTGCAGCTCTCCGACGCGCAGGGTGGAGAGAAACTGGCAATGTCCAGGGAGGACGCCGAAGTCCCCGTCGGCGCCAGGACAGATGACCTCGTCCACCTCCTTGCTGAGGAAGAGCTTGTCGGGCGTGACGATTTCGAGGAGGATTTTGCTCATACCCCCTTCTTCAGGCGCTCGGCCTTCTCGAGCACCTCTTCGATCCCGCCGACCATGTAGAACGCCTGCTCCGGCAGGTCGTCGTGCTTGCCCTCGATGACTTCCTTGAAGCTGCGGACCGTGTCG
>VBOK01000253.1 GCA_005877565.1 Nitrospirota bacterium | reverse complement strand
GCACCCCGGCGAGCTCCCCGTAGAGAGGGAGGGTAAAGAAGAACGTGGCGCCCTCGCCAGGCTCCGACTCGACCCACACCCGTCCCTGGTAGAGCTCGATGATCTTTTTCACGATGGCCAACCCAATCCCGGTTCCCTGCACATCTTTGTGGCCCAGGCGCTCGAATGGCTCGAAGATCCGTTCCCAGTCAGATGAAGGAATACCGATGCCATTGTCCCGGACGAACAGCGCAGTCTCGTTCGTCTGCTTCACCACGCCGATCTCCACATCCGGAGGGCGACCATCAACGGAGAAATGCAGCGCGTTGCGGACCAGATTGTCCAGCACTTGAAAGAGATGGACGCGGTTGCAGGCCAGTTTCGGAAGCCAGTCCGCCACACGCACGCGCGCGCCTTGCTGTTCGATTAGCCCCTCGCAGCCCTTAATGACATCACGGGCCACATCAGCCGGAGCGACAGCCTCGACCACCTCGGGAACGGTTCCGATGCGGGCTAACTTCAGAACCTCTTCGATCCTGTTCATCAGTTGCTGGCCGGTTTCCCGAATCCAGCCCAAGTAGCGGTCTGCCCGCTCATCCAACCGGCCTTTGTAATCTATTCGGAGCAACGAAGCGAGCTCGGCCATCCGCCGCGCCGGTCCTTTCAGGTCGTGCGCCATGTTCGTCGCGTAGCGCTCCAATTCCTCCAGACGGTTCTGCAAACCCTCTCCCCGTTGTTGGGCAGCCTCGTAGAGACGCGCGTTCAGGATGGCAATGGCCGCTTGGACGGCAAACTGCTGCGAGAGACGGACATCCCAGTCCGTGAAGACCCGCTTCTCTCGCGTGGGCGCGAGAGCCAAGACTCCGAAGGCGCCTTTCGGGCCCCTCAACGGTACGGTGAGGAGGCTCTTGCCCCCCAAGCGGTCTCGTATTTGCAACACCACTTCGGGTCTGGCCTCCAGATCATCCACGACTTGGGGATGCCCTGTGGTCAGGGCCTTGAATGAGATCGGAGTTTCCTCTCGAATCAAGACTGACCGGCAGAGCAGGTCGTGCCAGTGACCCGATGCCGCGCCCACCTTCCAGCACCCAATCGTCTCATCCCACAGCAGAACAAGACAGAGATCCACTCTGAGCATGTTGCCTGCTGTCTCCACGATCCGTTTCAGCACGCCTTCAAGGCCGTCTGGTCCGATGGTGCTGATGTCCTGCCCGATGGCCTGGAAGGCCTCAATCTGGCTGATGTGGCGGGAGATCCGCTCTTGCATTTCCTCCATCGTCCTGGCGAGACGACCGAGTTCGTCCATCGAGAAGACCGGGATGCGGGCAATCGGCCGCCCGCTGCCGAACTCCTGCGCTGCTGCCGTCAGGGTCGCGAGAGGACCGGTGATGGTGCGGGCCAGCAATCGGCTGGCTAGCCACCACAGGAACAGGATGCCGATGACGACGCCAACAAGTCCATATTGCGTCACCGATGCCAAGCGTTCCGCACGGGCCCTCCGTTCGCTCAGACGCTGCTTCTCGATGCTTTCGAAAACTCGGAGGTCCTCCCGAATTGTGTTTAGCGCGTTCTGCCCTTCTCCGGACTCGATGTGCTCGCGAGCAGCTTTCAGCTCGCCCAACCTGATTGCGTCAATGAGTCGTTTCTTCTTTTCAAGGAGGGCGTGAAGCCGGGCCTCGATGGGGGTGAGCCGTTGAAGCTGTTCAGGATCGTCCCGCACCATCTGTTTGAGTCTCGCAATGGCAGGATCGAATGCCGCTTCAGCCTTATTGAACGGCTCCAAGAATTTCTCTTTGCGGACCAGCACGAACCCTCGGAATCCGTCTTGGACTTCCAAAACAGGACGATAAAGGCGAGGATCAAGATGAGCTTCCGATGGACTGACAGACGACTGAACGGTAGGGGGGCGCGCATATAGCCTACCTGCCCTGGGGGACCTTGTTGATCTCGCACCAGTATTCATGCACGGCACGGACGATTTCGACCAGCCGTTCGAAGTCGCCGGGCTTAGTGATACAACTGTTGGCTCTCAGCGCGTAGCTCTGGCTCAGGTCTTGGTCGAATTCCGAGGTTGTCAGAACCACAACCGGAATGGCAGCAAGGGCAGGGGTTGGCTTGACCCGGCGTAAGAACTCAAACCCGTCCATCCGCGGCATGGCCAAGTCCAGAACGATCACCGCTGGCAGGTCTTCCGGCTGCCGCTCCCGAAACAGCCCCTCCGCCTGCAGATAATCCAGCGCCTCCTGGCCATCGGAGACGGTCACGACCGGACTCTGGATGTCCGCTCTTTTAAAGGCCAACTCGATCATCTCGCGATCGAGCGGATCGTCTTCGACAACCAAGATGGGCTTTCGTCGCGGCTCAACCATAACAAGTCCGCCTTACAGATCGTGATTGCAAACAGGGCCTGAGCAGGCTCAGGAGGTCCCATCATACCACTGGGAACATAGATGGAGGCAACGGGTACCCTCGCATGCCGTGAAGAACCTGACAGGAGAGGGTAAGCCATTGGTCTGTAAGAATAAATGTTGAACAGGGCGGGAAGCGATGCGGCACGAGTCAGGCGTGGCGATGTGCTCGTGCGTGTATCAGTATCCGGACGTGTTGGTCGTGCTGTTGTCGAAGGGGGTCAGGACCAGATACGTGAACCAGAGCCACCCCAACTTCGTCGTCACGTCATAGTCCAGGGTGATCACCGTACTCTCGCCGTGCCATTCGATCTGTTTCTGCTTGCGCTCAGCGGGAGGGAGCTTGCCGTACTGCTCCTCGATCCACTGAATCAGTTTCTCGCGGTTCTCTCTCCCTACATACGTCAACTGAATGCCCCCCAACTGATGCTTGTAGAACCGATAGAGCACGCTGCTAAACGTTACGCCGTTCAGCGTGAGCACTTCGCCGGGCTTCTCATAGACGTCCACGTATGGTAGCGGGTTGCCGATCTTCGGATCCACTACGTGCGTCAACCCTGGCAACTGAGCCACTGAGGCGCCCCATGTGTAACCATTGAAGCCGGTGGGTTCGTTCGTGATACGCGCCGCCCCAACAGGCGCGCCCAGGAACACCAAGAACAGGCCAACAATCAGAATGACCCTTCGATGTCGCACAGCGGGCGCTCCTCCCAACCTTCAGGAAGCCTCAGCGAATTGCCAACACCATACCATGACTCCACGCCGTTACGCATGAAGCACGAAGGGCGAGGTCCCCTCACGAGAACCCCGCCCTTCGCTAGGTGTAAAGGGAGGGGCTACCGACCTCCCTTCCTACCTTCCTTTATAACCAGGTGATGCGCTCCGCCGGGCGGATGTAGATGGGCTCCTCGACCTGGATCCGCACCACCTCCTTGCCCGACTTGTTGAACGCCAGTACCGTGTCGTTGTACATCTCGAACTTCCGCCCGTGAATCTGGGTCTCAAACACCTTCGGCCCCGGAATCACGTCGTACCGGAAGATGATCTGCTGCGTCGTCCGCCACAACTGCAACACCGCCAGCAGCTCCCGGCTCGGCACAATGTACCGGTCAATCGCGTTGTCCACCCCCGGCCCAAACATCTGCCGGATGTAGCCCCGCGGCGCCCACCGCGGCGGGATATAGTAGCCGTTGGGCTCCGTCCCCCACTGCGGGTACAGCGGCAACGCCACCTGCTCCACCCGAATCGCGTAGTACAGCGGGTGCCACCGGTCCTCCGCCCACAGGCCGTCCTCCCCAATGCGATTCAGCCCCTGCAGCCGGATCTTGCCCACGCACGCCGCCATGCACCGCGTCTCCATCGGCTCCCCGCCGGTCAGGGGGTCTTTCCCCTCCACCCGCGGATAGCACGCAATGCACTTCTCACTGACTCGGGTCGTGCCCCGGTACATCGGCTTCTTGTACGGACACTGCTCCACGCACTTCTTGTACCCCCGGCACCGGTTCTGGTCGATCAGCACGATCCCGTCCTCCGGCCGCTTGTAGATGGCCTTCCGGGGGCACGCCGCCAGGCACCCCGGATACGTGCAGTGGTTGCAGATCCGCTGCAAGTAGAAAAAGAACGTCTCGTGCTCCGGCAACGACGACCCCTGGGTCTTCCACGGCTCCGCCGCCGAGAAGCCCGACTTGTCGTTGCCGTCCACCAGCGCCCGCATCGACGTCGCCGTGTCCTCGTAGATGTTCACAAACCGCCACTCCTGGTCCGTCGGAATGTACCCGATCGCCGCCTGCCCAATCTTGGCCCCGGCGTCGAAGATCGTGAACCCCTCGAACACCCCGTACGGCGCATGGTGCTTGCGGCCCACCCGGGTGTTCCACACCTGGCCCCCCGGATTCACCTGCTC
>VBOK01000145.1 GCA_005877565.1 Nitrospirota bacterium | reverse complement strand
CCAGCATGATGAGCACGTAGCTGGCCGCCGTGATGCGGGTCAGAAAGCCCAGGATCAGCCCCAGGCTCCCGAGTGACTCACCAATGATCACCAGGAAGGCAATCACGGCCGGCAGATGCATCTTGTCCGTGAAGAACCCCATCGTCCCGGCAAACCCGAAGCCCCCGAACCAGCCCAAGAGCTTTTGAGCGCCATGAGGGAATATCACGATTCCCAGCATCACCCGCAGGATCAAACTGGACCAGGCCTCATCGGTCGCAAATAGAGCTTTCATGGCATCCCCCCTTCGATTGATCTTTCTAACCATCCAACTCATTCCTGTCCACTCCCGCTTCTGCCAAAATATCTGCCGGTCCGCACAAAATCAATGAGATAATCGGCGGAACTCACCGCGAGAAGACGTTCGATGGCAGGGCTCATCCCTCAACCCAGGCCTGCCCCATGGCTTATCCTCCCTTCCCTGCTCCTGCTGTGGAGCTGCGCGGCCCCTGTCCAGGGACTCTGGCCGCCCTCAGAGGGTGCGTCCACCCACACGGTCGTCGTTTCGCTTGATACGTGGCACGCCATGATCGCCATCACGCTGGACGACCGAGTGACGGCATTGGATCGAAAGTCGGTGTTCGAAGAATGGGGTTATGCGGAGCGGGCGTGGTACCTGGAGGGCCGCCAGGGCATCACCGGCGCTCTGCGGGCCCTCTTCCGGCCCAATCCGGGCGTGGTGGAAATAGGTCTCCATGAGCAGGTCTGGGCCGCGCGGACTCCCCAACCGCCGGCCGAGACGTTCGTCTTCCGCCTCAGCGAGGCTGGCTACCTACGATTGCGCCGCCACCTGCTCTCGACCATCGGGGCTGCCCATCCCGTGCTGGTCGTCGACCGGGTCAAGTTTTACCCGTCGAAGCGCCCCTACCACCTGTTCCACCAGTGCCACCAGTACGCAGCCGCGGCCCTCCGGGCAGCCGGCCTGCCACTCTCAACCTGGTGGGCCTTCAGCCGGACGAGCTTCGCAATGCAGCTCCGACGGGCCGCCCGCATGGCCGACGACGCGGCTGCCAGCCGCGCGCCAGCCGGCAAGTGACGGCGAACATGTTGTAACGATAAAGGAAGTGTTATACTTCTCGTGTACGGGGACAGATTTAAAATCTGTCCCCCTAGATATGAGCACAGTCCCCCAGACATCCGTCGTGCAGACCAAGTACTGGCACCGCCTCGGCGACGAGCGTGTCCAGTGTGACGTGTGTCCCCGCTTCTGCAAACTGCAGGAGGGGCAGCGCGGGATGTGTTTCGTGCGTGCCTGCGAAAACGGCCAGGTCGTCCTGACGACCTACGGCCGCTCGAGCGGCTTCTGTGTGGATCCGATCGAGAAGAAGCCCCTGAACCATTACCTGCCCGGGACGCCGATCCTGTCCTTCGGGACGGCGGGGTGCAATCTCTCCTGCAAGTTCTGCCAGAACTGGGACATCAGCAAGTCCCGCGAGGTGGACACCCTCGCCGACGCCGCCTCGCCCGAGACGATCGCCCGGGCGGCCCAGCAACTGGGCTGCCGGAGCGTCGCGTTCACCTACAACGACCCGGTGATCTTCATGGAGTACGCGATCGACGTCGCCCAGGCCTGCCACGACCTCGGGATCAAGGCCGTCGCCGTGACGGCAGGCTACATGTGCGACGAGCCGCGCCGCGAACTCTACAAGTACATGGACGCGGCCAACGTGGACCTCAAGGCCTTCACCGAGCAGTTCTACAAGCAGATCACCATCGGGCACCTGCAGCCGGTGCTGGACACTCTGACGTATCTCAAGCACGAGACGAACGTCTGGTTCGAGATCACCACCCTGCTCATTCCCGGCGAGAACGACTCAGAAAAAGAAATCGAGGAACTGACCCAGTGGGTCATGATGCACCTCGGCCCCGACGTGCCGATCCACTTCACCGCGTTCCACCCAGATTTCAAAATGCTGGACAAGTCGCCCACGCCGCCGTCCACTCTGACCATGGCCCGCCGCATCGCAGTGAAGAACGGGATCCGGTATGCCTACACCGGCAACGTCCATGACGAAGAAGGCGGCAGCACCTACTGCCATCAATGCGGGAGCAAGCTGATCGGCCGGGACTGGTACGTGATGACTGCGTGGAACCTGACGGACGACGGCCGGTGCCGGGTCTGTGGCACGGCGTGCGCCGGTGTGTTTGACGGACTGCCGGGGCGTTGGGGTGCGAAGCGGCTGCCCGTCCGCCTCAAGGACTTTAGGTAGAGAGATACTTCATCAACAGGTCCGCCGCTTCCGTCGCCCCGGTTGGCGCAAAGGGGGCAGATTTGAAATCTGTCCCCTTAACAGCTCCGGCCGCGCGGAGGGCGTCTTCCCATCGGCCGCTCGTGAAGTCGCCCGCCGACAACTCCGCCGCGCGCCCGTGGCGGTGGAGATAGTCCACCAGGACCGCCTCATCCGCAAAATTGTAGCGCCGCACGTACACGACCGGCTTCCGATAGGCAACCGCTTTGACGACCGTGGAATAGCCGGGTTTGGTCACGATGAGATCGGCGGAGGCCAGCAGTGAGCCGAAGGCCATCGGGATCGAAGCCGACGAGCGGATACGTTCGGTTTCGTCCGGCACTGGTCCGCTCACAACAAACCGATAGCCGTTCATCCGGACCAACCGGTCGAATGGGAGCCCATCGAGCGCAATCCCGCCGAATGCCACCAGGACCACCCGCTCGTGCGCTTCGGCTCCGACTAAGGTGCGTAACAGGGATGGGTCCTGAGTGGTAAGCTCGGCCACTGGTCCCACGTCAACGATGGTGCGAAAGGCCTCCATCGGGATGCCTGGGGCAATTCGGATCATCAAGTCGGCCAGGCTGTATGACTCCTGCATTCGCCGGATCACGTCCATCTGCTCGCGTCGGCCCGGCTCCTGTAATAGCTTCAAGATGCCGTCCCAGGAGAGATTGCACAGTCCCACGGCCGGCACCTCTGCGCGGGCGGCCGCTTCGATCGCGAGATAGGGGATATCCGCGAGGATGAGGGCCGGCTTGCAGGACCGGATCGCACGGACCTCCGCAGCCACTTTGTCCTCCCACTGCTCGTGAAAGCGCCGATGCTCCGCCCAGGTTGCGGGGATGTCGATCCGTAGCGGCCCATGCTGGACGCAGCCGACGTCCTGCTCGGCCTCGCTCACCTCCCAGGCGATCTGCAAATCGGCTTCGAACAAGCGAGCCGGTACGCTCGTTCGCAAGATGGCCGTGAGCCCTGAGACCCGGCGTCCGAGTTCGTTCAGAACGGGAACCACCTGGGCGGCATGGCCAAACCCATGGCTGGAGATGGCACACCAGATCCTTTTCATATTAATACCCACGTCGCCTTTACCAGAGGATTGGCTCCGTTTGTAGGGGACAGATTTTAAATCTGTCCCCTACAAGTCCACATTGACCACCAGCACCCTGCATGGTACCGTCAGAAGGGGACAGATTTGAAATCTGTCCCCACTGCAACGTAACGGCCCCGTAGCTCAGTTGGATAGAGCAGCGGTTTCCTAAACCGCGTGTCGTCGGTTCAATTCCGGCCGGGGCCACCAAAAATCAATGGGTTAGAGCACTGGGGAGGGAGAAACCGCCAGCCACACACGTTCAACAGCAGGCGGGTCACGTATGGGCGGGATCGTGACTCTTCTCGGTTAACTGCAGTTCTAGATCGGCTACCGCCAAGCATTGACGTCTCTTTGAATATCGGAAGGGATGAAGGACAGCCCCTCATAGACTTGTTATTGACGAGAGTCAAGCAATTTTTCAGTGTTTTGGCATTAATTGCGGGAAAAAACCATGCCAGGCGCAGATGTTGCCCGTATCGACCAGTGCTCCAGGAATCCCGGCGCAGGTATGAGTTCGCAATTGCTAACAATATCGTAGCGATCGAACACCGATCGAGACCTGTGGCCTGAGATCTCCATTGCCACCCCGTCGGGAATCCCCACCCTGACCATGTTTTCGGACTGCCGTCCGGCGGAGGTCATGAAGAAAGTTACTGCATCCCGCCCTTTGGGGCACCCCGATAGCTGCCCTGGTATCAGTCGTGATACAGTTGACCCCTGACGCTGCCTGAACGGCCAGTCGGGACACATGGCAACATCGGGGGTGGAAAAACCGTAACCATGGCGACGATTCTTGTCATCGACGACGAACGATTGCTCTGCGACCTGCTCCAAAACTTGTTGCGTGCACACGGCCACGAAGTGTTCACCGCCTACAACGGGCGTGAAGGCGTCGCTTCGTTTCGCCAGCGCCGTCCCCGCTTCACATTGCTGGACCTCAACCTGCCGGACATCAACGGGTTCGAAGTCCTCAAGGAGATCCGTGAGATCGACCCGCAGAGCGCTGTGATAATCCTGACGGGGTGTGCGACGGATCAGCTGGAGCAGCAGGCGCGCGACCTGGGCATCACCGACTTTCTCATCAAGGACCTCTCCTTCGATGTCCTGATCGGGGCCGTGGAGCGGGCGATGCAAGAACCGGCCACGCCCGCGGACTCACCGGCAGCCTCGGTGGGCGTGCCGCTGACGCTGCGGGAGAAGCACTCCATCCTGATCGTTGATGATGAGTCGCAGATGCGCGAAATGCTCACGCAGTACCTGTCAAAGCAGGGCTATCACGTCCTCTCCGCGCAAGACGGACCTGCCGCGGTACTGCTGGCGGAGCGGGAGCGGCCGCATCTCATCGTGCTGGACATCAACATGCCGGGCATGAACGGCGTTGAAGTGTTGCGCAAACTTCGCGCGAAGAACTACGATGGCGGGGTCATGGTGCTGACCGGCGTCCAGGACGAGAAGTTGTTGAATGAAGCCCTCAGCTTAGGGTCCATCGACATCGTGGGCAAACCTGCCGATCTGGAGCGCATCCGGCTGGCGATCGAAGTGAGCCTGATCCTTTCGAAACGCTAGACCCGCGGAGTTTTCAGGGAGGGCTGTACAGCCTCTGGCCGGCATGTGCCCAGAAGCTATACCCTATCTCTATGTAGTGAGCAACAGTGAGACCGGCGAAAACGACCAGCCTCGCGCTCATCGGGACGACCATCCTGCTGGCTGTCGGCATCTTCGTCCTCGATTTCTTCTATCCGTTGGGTGTGGCAGTCGGCGCCCTGTACACACCTCTCGTCCTCATCACGTTGTGGTCGTCCTCCCGCCGCTTCACCCTGATCGTGACCGTCGGCGCCACAGTCCTCACGGTTGTGGGCCTCTTCTATCCCCTCTACGGGGCGGCCGACTGGCTCGCGGTGACGAACCGGGTGCTGAGCCTGATCACGATCTGGGTTGCGGCGATACTGGTGCTCCTGTACAAGCGTGCGGAGGAGGAACGAGAACGCCTCATCCGGGAATTGCAGGACGCCTTGGAGAACATCAAGACCTTGCGCGGCCTGCTACCCATCTGTTCGTCGTGCAAGAAGATCCGCGATGACCACGGGTACTGGAATCAACTGGAAACCTACATCGTCGCCCACACGGACGCGGAGTTCACCCACGGGCTCTGTCCGGAGTGCATCCGAAAGCTGTACCCGGACTACTCTGAAAAAAAGTGAGCGGATAGGAGCGACCGGTGAGCGACTGCAATGACGAGGCCGTCGTCAGCGCGGTCAGCGTGGGGCATTCTCATCCGGCTTGACGCTGCGGAGGAACGCTTCGAATTCCTTGATGATCACCTCGCGTTCGGCCGGGGTGAACTTCTCCCAATCGCGGCGCAGAGGCTCCAGCATGCGTCGCACCGCGTCATAGAGACTGTAGGCTTTCCCACCCTCTAGTGGCATACAGGCGTCCTCACCCGCCCGCCCCAGGCGCTGTCGCACCCGCCCGCCCCGAGCCCGCCAAGACAGGCTCCTGCCCGTAGGACGCGCCCCTTCCCGTTCTCACCGACCTCGTGGCCCTGTCTCTCTCATGTATCGGAAACCAGTCCCGCCGTCAAGGCGTGGATACACAGGACGGGCTTGAAAAGAGTCCGCCACCTCCGTAGGATGGCCCCTCGTGTTGCCGAACCCAGACATCGATCCCGTCCTGATCCGGCTCGGCCCGATCGCCCTCCGATGGTACGGACTGATGTACGTCTTGGGTCTGACTGCCGCCTTCTTCATGATCAAGGCGCGCGCCGCCGCCCGCAACGTCGCGCTCTCCATCGAAGACCTGCACGACCTCATCCTGTACGCCGCTCTTGGCGTGATCCTCGGCGGCCGTCTCGGCTACGTCTTCTTCTATAACCTGCCCTACTACCTCGAACATCCGGCGAAGCTCCTGGCGGTCTGGGAAGGGGGGATGTCCTTCCACGGAGGATTGCTTGGCGTCATCGTCGCCGTTGGCGCCTTCTGCTGGCGCAAAGGGTATGCGTTCTACAGCATCGCCGACCTGGCCGCCCCGACTGTCCCGATCGGGCTGGGACTGGGGCGCATCGGCAACTTCATCAACGGCGAGCTGTATGGGCGCGTCACCGACGTGCCCTGGTGCATGGTCTTCGACCGCACCGGCGGCGGCCCGCTCTGCCGGCACCCCTCCCAACTCTACGAAGCCTTGCTCGAAGGCCTCCTGCTCTTCGGGGTGCTGTGGGCGCTGGGACGACGTCCACGCCCGCCGGGGACGCTGTGCTGGGCGTTTATCGCGGGCTACGGGGCCTGCCGCAGTTTCGTGGAGCTCTTCCGCGAGCCGGACGCGCACCTGGGGTTGCTGGCCGGGGTGCTCTCCATGGGGCAACTGCTCAGCTTGCCCATGCTCGTGGGGGGTCTGACCATGCTCTGGTCCGTGCTGAGAAAACAGTCCGTTCAATCGTCAAGGAGGAATAAATGAGCGTTTCGCAATTGTCGGTCGGCACTTTGGTCCTCATCCTTTCATGTGCACTCTTGTTGGAACTACGCCTCGCCGATGCGGACGTTCCCCCGGCCGGCTACGGCCAGCCCAGCGGCGAGTTCGACATCACCCTGTCGCGCGTCCCTGTCAGTGACCGGGCCGCCGCCAAGGCCCTGAAACCACCCTTCCAGCCGACGCCGGAGATCTTGGCCGAGGGCAAGGCCATCTTTCTGGGCAAGGGGACGTGCTTTCAATGCCACGGCCCGGAAGGTAAGGGCGACGGCGGCGCCGCCAAGATCCTGCCCATCCAGCCGCGCAACTTCACCAATCCCAAGTTCACCAAGGTACGGACCCCCGGCGAGATGATGTGGGTTCTGAAGAACGGCAGCCTCGGCCAAACGGGGCAGATCCCGGGGACCGGGATGCTCCCCGTCGTCGATCGGTTCATCGACGAGGAAGAAGCCTGGAAAGTGATCCTGTACGAGCGGAGCCTCGGTGAAGCCACGCAGCAGCACCCCTCGCCTTGACTAGGTTCAAGGAGGGGGTGTAGCTTCGATTCCTATGAGTGACAGCCCGCGTGTGGCGCTGGTCAACATGCCCTTCAGCTCGGGCAAGTACCCCTCGATTCAACTGGGGACCCTCGCCTCCCTGCTCAAAGCCCAGGGAATCGGCGTCAAGACCTACCACCTGTACCTGCACTTCGCGTACCAGATCGGACCGCCCCTCTACGAAGTGCTGTGCGAGAAGCGGGGGCTGCTCGGCGAATGGCTGTTCTCGCACATGCTCTTCCGCGACAGCCCCCAGAATAGCGAGTACACCCGCACGTTCAAGCCCATCTTCGAGGCGGTGGCCCGGGAGACCGGGTATTCCCAGTCGTACCTCGAAGAGCTAAAGCTGCAAGGAGCCCCGCAGTACCTGACGCGGATGCTGACGGAGATCGACTGGGGCCGATACACGATCGTCGGCTTTACCTCCACGTTCGATCAGAACGTCGCCAGCCTGACGATGGCGAAACTCATCAAGGACCTCTACCCATCCATCACGATCGTGTTCGGGGGGGCCAACTACGACGGCGAGATGGGGCTGGAGCACCTGCGCGCCTGGCCCTGGATCGACTATGTCGTGGTGGGCGAAGGGGAAGTGCCGTTCCCGGCGCTGGTGAGACAGCTCCTGGATGGCAAGGAGCAGAAAGAGCCGCCGGCCGGCGTGGCCTATCGCAAGGACAACGCAGTCCGGTTCAAGCCGAGCCCGCACCTCTTCACCGAATTCCAGAAGACCGGCCCGCCCGACTACGACGATTACTTCGAGCTGCTGGATCAGGTGGACCCGCAACGCTCTCAGAGCCTCAACCGCATCCTCCTGTACGAGGGCTCTCGCGGGTGCTGGTGGGGCGAGAAACACCACTGCACGTTCTGCGGGCTGAACGCGCAGGCCATGGAGTTCCGCGCCAAGCCCCCCGCGCAGGTCTTCGAAGAATTCAAGGTCCTCTCCAGCCGCTACAACACCACGCGGTTCCGATTCGTGGACAACATCATCGACATGAAGTACATCGACGAGCTGTTCGCGAAGTTGGCGGAGGAGCGGCTTGATTTGGAAGTGTTTATCGAGGCCAAGAGCAACCTCAGCAAGCGGCAGATCCAGACCCTCGCCCACGGCGGGGTCAAGTCCATGCAGCCGGGCATCGAGAGCCTGAGCCAGAACCAGCTCACCGAGATGAAAAAGGGCGTGAGCCCCCTGCAGAACCTCCAAACCTTAAAGTGGAGCCTCTACTATGACATCCACCTCGCCTGGAACATCCTGCTGGGCTTCCCCGGAGAGACCAACGAAGACTACCGCCGACAGATCGACCTGATTCCCTCGATCCTGCATTTCCAGCCGCCGGAGGCCGTGGGCGAGATCTGGATCGAGCGGTTCAGCCCCTACTGGAAATGGCCGCAGCAGAACGGCATCCGGATCACCGGGCCTGGGCTCGCCTACGAGTACGTCTACGATCCTCGCCGGGTGAACCTCAACGAGATCGCCTACGACTTCGAATACGAGCTCATCGAGAAGCGCGTGGACCCGAGCCTCATGGAGGAGCTGACCCGGCTCACGCGCGAGTGGCAGCGCCTGCACGCCACGGACGACAAGCCGTTCCTCTACTACTCGAAGGCCATGGACTTCGTCACGGTCTTCGACGGCCGCGCGCCCGACAAGCCCGTCAAGCAGCGGTACGACTGGCCGCACGCCTTCATCATCGAGTTCTGCAACGACGCGCCCAAATACTTCGGGCAGATCAGGGGCGAGTTGAACGACCGGGCGGGCGGGGCCGGCTTTGACGAGGCCACGATCAAACAGGCCTTGAATGAGCTACTCCCGAAGCGCATTCTCTACGAGGAGAAAGGCCGCTACTTCACCCTCGCCCTACCCGTCAACAGGACGTTCTAGCTATCGATTCTTCAGCGGGATCGTGATGATCATCCCACCGATCACGTCATTCAGCCTGTAGTTCTTCTTCGGACTGTCCGGGTGGGTGTTGTGGCACCCGATGCAGGCCTGCGAGACGGCCCTGTCGGCATAGATCGCCTGCACGTACGGCTCGTGCCCGATCATGACCACTTCGCTATACCGGCGATCGGGATGCGCCAAGGTCTCCGAGAGCCCTGTGTTCTCGAACGGCGTCTTCGGACCATTTTGTTTGTTGATCGGCCAGAGGCTGATCAGCCGATATGAAATCCCGGCTCGTGCGATCCCCGCCAAACGGTTTGACTCGTTCAAGAACTGGACCGGGAGAGGAAGCGTGTTCGTCTCCTGCCAATTTTCCGAGGCAACCACGACACCCTTCGCCTGCATCCTGTCCACGACATGCGTCGTATAAAAGGTCCGGTCCGCCTGAATTACAGAATGCACATGGTCGGCCACTGTCTCTGCAGGAATTCCAACCTGCGTGCAAGGCTGAGGGCCGGAGTCCTTTGCCCCTGACGACATCCCCCAGTATCCCAGCACGACAATAACGGTTACCCCTATTCCCCACGCGAAGCCTTTCCTACGCATGATGCCCTCCCCTTTCTCGGATCCGAGCCCGTTGCTATCCTCCCTTTCTCCCGTGCAAGGAGGAAGCCCCCAGAGTTGTGAGACCGACTGATTGAAATTCCATAGCTTATGCAGTCGCGTTGGTCAGGAACCTCAAGGCAAAATGGTTGCATTTGGTGGAACCACACCACTAGCGGCTTAAATGAACCATCAACCCATTCCTTTTCTTTCACCCGGCGGGCGTTTTCACATGCTCGGGACGGAACCCGATCCCGATCAGTCGGGCGGGGATCCGGCGCAGGAACGGGAAACGCGCGAGAAGCCTGACAGCGAGCGGCGGCGCGATCTGTTCCGTGCTTCCCAGGACGCGTCTGATGACCCGATTCTGAACGAAGATTTGAAACCGCTGGGTGATGCGGGTCGGCCACTCGCGCCGCCGCTGCACCCGGCGCAGGTCCTCGGTGGTCAGCCGACCCTCATGCAGGGGCACAGCCAGCAGATTCGCGGCAGCGACCGCATCCTGGATCGCGAGGTTGATGCCCACGCCGCCGACCGGGGACATCGCGTGCGCGGCATCGCCGATGCAGAGGAGGCCCGGTCGATACCACTGACGCAACCGGTCCACCCGGACGGTGAGTAGCTTGACGGCGTCCCAATCACGCAGTTCGCCGACACGGTCGGCGACGAACGGCGCGAGTTGCGCGACGCCGCCGCGGAACGCCTGCAGCCCTCTCTTCTGGAGCTGTTCAAGCGCCCCCTTGGGGATCACGAAGCCGCACTGCCAGTGCTCGCCCCGGTTGAGCATGATGAAGATCCGCCCCATCTCAAAGCGGGCTACGGGATCTTCCGGATCGTCGGGCCGCCGGGACAGGCGGAACCACAGCACGTCCATGGGCGCGCCGAACTCGTCCACCTTCAAGCCGGCCCTTGCCCGGACGACCGAGTGCCGGCCGTCGGCAGCGACGACCAGGTTTGCGCGAACCTCCAAGGGACCCTCCGAAGTCGTCGCATGGAGGCCAACGACGCATCCTGCTTCCTCAATGAGCCCGGTCACTTCGGCTCGCATCCGCAACGTGAAGGTTGGATAGCACGCGCCGCGCTCGGCGAGGAAGTTCAGGAAGTCCCACTGGGGCATGAACGCGATGAAGCCGCAGTGCGTCAGCAGATGGGTGAAGTCCGCGACCGTCAGCGCCAGACCGCCGACCCGGGCGGTGAGCCGTGGCGCTTTCTGGTGCGGCAGTTTTAGCAGATCCTCCAGGAGTCCCAGTTCGTGCATGACTTCGAGCGTGGAGGGGTGGATCGTGTCCCCGCGGAAGTCCCGCAGGAAGTCGGCGTGTTTCTCCAGGACGAGCACATCGACGCCGGCGCGGGCCAATAGCAGCCCCAGCATGATTCCAGCCGGACCGCCACCCACGACGCAGCACCGCACCGAGACGTTATCCGCAGCCATGGATCCCCTACGCTACCCGTTAAGCCTAGTGCCCGCCATGCAGAAAGGGAATCTTCAAGAACAGCATGAAGCCATTGAGGGTGAGGAAGGCTCCCAGGCCAGCCAGGCCGAGGCTGAAAAAGAACAGTGGGGGTGAGGTCGCCAGAATGGCAATGGATGCCATCACAATGGCGATCTGCAAGAGCACTTCCGCGTAGTCGAAGTACGGGTCCTTGGTCCGGTAGAGATCCCGATCCTGCTCCAACTTCTTGGCTTCCTGCTCAATCTCCTTCTTCTCGGTGTTGTACCGCTTCTCTTCGTCTGTGAGCTTCGCCTGCAACGCCTCGAATTTTTGCCGTGCCTCGGGTTTCATGGTGCGGCCGCGTTCGGCCAGGTCCGCCTCCAGGCGTAACTTCTGGATGCGATACTGGTGCTCCCGGATCACCTTGGCCTGATAGAACGACCATTGGTCAGACGCCTGTTGCTGGGCCAAGAGCATGTGCTTCATGGCGTTGGTGCCTCCCAGGGATGCAATGGCCAGCACCACCGCGTACAGCGCAGTGGTGAGCGCCACGCGCTTGGTAAATGCCTTGCCTTTCAGTTCTTCGAGTTCTTCGTGTTTGGGCAGTTCGATTTCGGCCATTCGTTCAGCTCCCTAACTCCCCTGCGTAGAGGAGTGTCAAGGTGCCTGTCCCTTTTTTGTATCTCCGATGCTGCGCCGTT
>VBOK01000252.1 GCA_005877565.1 Nitrospirota bacterium | reverse complement strand
CGATTGTGCCCGAAATGATCGGCCACACGTTGGCCATTCACAACGGCAAAAAGTTTATTCCGGTCTACATCACGGAGAACATGGTGGGACACAAACTGGGTGAGTTTGCTCCCACGCGGTTCTTCAAGGGGCACGGGGCCGTCAAGAGCGAAAAAGCCGTGGCGCTCAAATAGGAATACGCGGGCTATGACTGAGGCAAAAGCAACGCTGCGCTACGTGCGGATGTCCCCCCGGAAAACACGCCCGGTGGTGGATCTGATCAGAGGGTGCCCGGTCAGCGACGCGCTGGCCTTGCTCCGCTTCACCCCTCGCGCCGCGGCGAAAGTGGTGCAGAAAGTGCTCCTGTCCGCAGTGGCGAACGGCCAGCAGCCCGGCAAGGAACTCGGGGATGCCGACGGCCTGCGCGTCAGTCGGGCCTGGGTCGATGTCGGACCCACACTCAAGCGGTTTCAGCCGCGCGCGCAGGGCCGTGCGTTTACGATTCACAAGCGGACGAGCCACATCACCATCACCGTGACGCCGGTTGAGGCCAAAGTCAGCAAGAAGGGAAAGGGCTAGCGAGGGATGGGCCAAAAATCACATCCGGTCGGGTTGCGGCTCGGCTATGTCAAGCCGTGGAGCTCGCGGTGGTATGCGGACCGCGACTACGCGAAGATCCTGCACGAAGACATCCGTGTCCGCAAGATGGTGAAGAGCAAGCTCTATCACGCAGGTGTGTCGAAGGTGGAGATCGAACGCTCCGGAGACCAAGTCACGCTCATCATCCATACCGCCCGGCCTGGCATCATCATCGGGCGCAAGGGCGCGGAGGTGGACAAGCTCAAGGCCGATCTTGAAAAGATGATCAACCGTCAGGTCTACATCACCATCAAGGAGATCAAGAAGCCGGAGCTGGATGCGCAACTGGTCACCGAAAACATCGCCGTGCAACTGGAGAAGCGTGTCGCATTCCGCCGGGCCATGAAGCGCAGCGTCGCGTCGGCCCTTCGCCTGGGCGCCCAGGGCATCAAGATTCGGTGCTCGGGCCGGCTGGCTGGGGCTGAGATCGCGCGGACCGAGTGGTATCTGCAGGGCCGTGTGCCGCTCCATACCCTCCGCGCCGATATTGACTACGGGTTCGCGGAGGCCCATACGACGATGGGACAGATCGGCATCAAGGCCTGGATCTACAAAGGCGAGATCCTGCCTGCCGCATCACACGGCAAGGCAGAGGGTGAGCTGGAACGGCGGTAGGAGAGGGGTCCATGCTCGCTCCCAAGAAAGTCAAACACCGGAAGATGCAGAAGGGGCGCATGCGGGGGAAAGCCTATCGCGGGTGTCAGGTGACGCTCGGTGAGTACGGCCTGAAGGCGCTCGAGCCGGGCTGGATCACGAACCGGCAGCTCGAAGCGGCCCGGATCGCCATGACGCGCCATGTCAAGCGCGGCGGCCGAGTCTGGGTCCGCATCTTCCCCGACAAGCCGATCACCAAGAAGCCCGCCGAGACCCGGATGGGCAAAGGCAAGGGGAATCCCGAATACTGGGTGGCCGTGGTGAAGCCGGGGCGCATCCTGTACGAGATGGACGGAGTGACGCCAGAAGTGGCCCAGGAGGCCCTCCGCTTGGCGGCGCATAAGTTGCCGGTCGCGACCATGTTCGTCGCACGGAAAGGCGTGTAGCCATGGAGACACACGCGATCCATGTCAAGAACCTGCGCGGCCTGACGACCGTGGAATTGGAGGAAAAGGTCAAGGAGTTGAAGAAGGAATTATTCAACCTCAGGTTTCAGTTTGTGGCTGGCCGAGTTGAAAATCCAGCCAAAATCAAGCAGACCAAGCGGGAGATCGCCCGCGTGAAGACCATCCTGCGCGAAACCCAGCGCGGTGAGGCGGCAAAATCCTCCCGAGGCGCTGCATGAGTGAGAACGGGCGCCAGGACCAGACTCACCGCCGCGGGTTCGTTGGCGAGGTGGTGAGCAACAAGATGCAAAAGACCGTGGTCGTGATGGTGAAGCGTTTCGTCCGCCATCATCGCTACGGGAAGGTGCTGCGCCGGGTGACACGGTTAAAGGCGCACGATGAGAAGAGCGAGTGCCAGATCGGCGATCGGGTCAGGCTGGTTGAAACCCGGCCGCTGAGCAAGGACAAGCATTTCCGCGTCGTGCAAATCGTCGAGAAGGCCAGAGCGCGATGATTCAGATCTATTCCATGCTGGACGTGGCCGACAACTCAGGGGCCAAGAGGGTCATGTGCTTCCATGTCTTCGGCGGAACCAAGCGCCGCT
>VBOK01000144.1 GCA_005877565.1 Nitrospirota bacterium | reverse complement strand
AAAAGGCCTTTTTGCTTTCGTTTTCAAAGGCGGCCTCCGTCCGAAGCAGAAGCCAGGCAGCGGCGTATTATAAGATTCTGTTCGCACGCGATCAAGCTACCCCCCACCCACACCTCCGGGGCACCCATTGCTCTTAGCGTTGCAATGGGTCATGAGGGGGAGGGTCAGGAGGGCGGGCTTAAAGCCCGCCCCTACTCGGTCGTCTCGGCGGTCTCTTCCACCTCGACTTCGTCAGCCTTCCGCTCCTGCTGGGGAACGATCTGCACCGGCTCTCCGGTCCAGTAGAGGATGCGCTGGCAGTTCGAGCAGGTGAGGACCGAGATGCCGCGCTTGACCTCGGCCACCACCTGCGGTTGTACTTGTAGCCGGCAGGCCATGCAGCTTCCATCCTTGTTGACCCCAGCCAGGGCATGACCCTTCTTGCTGCGCCGGAGCTTTTCATAGGTGCGCAGGAGCGTAGGCTCGATCGCGGCGACCATCGCTTCGCGCTTCTGCTTGAGCGCGGCCAACTCTTCGTCCAGCGCGCCCACGGAGCCCTCCAGGGAGGCCTTCTCGGCTGCGAAGCGCTTGTCCGCTTCTTTCACGGCCGCCTCGGCCTGCGCCAGGTCCTTCTTCCTCGTGTCCACTTGGTCCATCAGGATCAGGAGCTGCTCCTCGATCTCACCCTTCTTCTTCTTGGCGAGCTCGATTTCGACCAGGTGCGCCTGGTACTCCCGGTTGGTCTTGATCTCGCCCTTGGTGGTCCGGTCCTGCAGCTTGCTGATGGCCTGCTCCTGCTCGGCGAGGGCCTGCTCGCAGGATTTGCGGTCCTTGGTCAGCTTGTCGACTTCTTGCTTGAGGGAGTCCCGCGTCGCCTGCGCGGTCAGGAGGGGTTGGCGGACAGCCTCGACCATCTCGGGGATGCGGCGCTTGCGCTCGGCTATTTCTTCCAGTCGAAGGTCGGCCTCCTGGAGGGCGATCAGTCGTTCGAGGTGCTCTTTCATAGACGAACTGGACGGCGCATCGTCACTCTCTCCCCTCGAGCGGCATGGTGTGGTGGGCCCACCAGGCCTCGAACCTGGGACCAACGGATTATGAGTCCGCCGCTCTGACCATCTGAGCTATGGGCCCTTCGGCGATCACTATAAACTCTCCACGAAGCTTCGCAGCTTCTTGCTTCGGCTCGGGTGCCGCAGCTTGCGCAGCGCCTTGGCCTCGATCTGCCGGATGCGCTCCCGCGTAACCGCAAAGTCCTGCCCGACCTCTTCCAGCGTATGGTCGGTGTTCTCGCCGATCCCGAAGCGCTTGCGCAGCACGCGCTCCTCGCGCGGCGTGAGGGTTTTCAGCGCGTTGTTGATCTGGCGCTGCAGATCGTAGCGGATGGCCGCATCCAGCGGCGAGATGGCCTTCTTGTCCTCGATGAAGTCCCCCAGGTGACTGTCTTCCTCCTCGCCGATGGGCGTCTCCAGCGAGATCGGCTCCTTGGCGATCTTGAGGATCTTGCGGACCTTGTCCAGCGGGAGGTCCATCTTCTCGGCGATCTCTTCGGGCGAGGGCTCACGCCCCAGCTTCTGGACCAGGTGCCGCGAGGTGCGGATCAGCTTGTTGATGGTCTCGATCATGTGCACCGGGATCCGGATGGTCCTCGCCTGATCGGCGATGGCGCGGGTGATGGCCTGACGGATCCACCACGTCGCGTAGGTGCTGAACTTGTAGCCCCGCTTGTACTCGAACTTGTCCACCGCCTTCATCAAGCCGATGTTCCCCTCCTGGATCAGGTCCAGGAACTGCAGCCCTCGGTTGGTGTACTTCTTGGCGATGCTGACCACGAGGCGCAGGTTGGCCTCGACCAGTTCGGCCTTGCCGCGCTTGACCTTCTCCTCGGCCTGGTCCAACAGCTTGACGCTCTCGCGGAGCTCTTCGGCGGGAACCAGGGACTCGGCCTCGATCCCACGGATGCGACGCCGCGCGTTGTGGGCGGCCTTCTCGATCTCGTAGAGGACGTCCGTGGGCACGCCGGTCTTGCGTCGGACCGCGATGAGCCCCCGCCGCCCGCGGCTGAGCTTGGCGAGCAGGGTGTTGCCTTCCTCGCCCGACACGCCGAGCCGGCGCCGGCAGTACGCCTGCTCGCGCTCGCAGGCCGCGATCTCCTGCGCGAGGTTCCTCACCCGCTGGATGAGACGCTCGCGCTGGACTGGGTGAAGGTTCAGGTTGTCCAGCTTCTCCGCGACCTGGCGGCGCGCCTCGTTGAGCTTGGCCTTGATCTCTTTCCGCTTCGCCGGGCTAAGATCGGGCTTGCGGTTCCTGGCGTAGAGCGCCAGCAGCCCCTTGGCCAGCACCTTGGCCTTGCGCACGCCCTCCAGCGTCCGCTGGCGGAGCTCGTCGTCGTCCTGCTCGACGACTTCATCGAACTCCTCCTCCACACCCGCCGAGACCACTTCCCGGATCGGGACCTTATTGGCCTTGACCTGATCGATGAGGGCGAGGACGGCCTTGATCGTCATCGGCATCCCGAAGACCACCGTCGAGATGTCCTGCTTGCCCTCCTCGATGCGCTTCGCGATCTCGATCTCGCCCTCGCGGCTGAGCAGCGAGACGCTGCCCATCTCCTTGAGGTACAGCCGGACCGGATCGTCGGTCCGGGCCAGGTCGCCCGGCGTCAGGTCGATCTTCTTGTCCTCTTCCTCGGTCTCCCCGATCTCTTCGGCTTCCTCCGTCGTGCCCTCGGACATCATCTGCTGGTACCGCTCACCTTCAGGGGAATCGATGATCTCGATGTCCATCTCGCCGAACATGGTCATCAGGCTGCTGAGCCGCTCGGACGAAACCATGTCCGCGGGCAGGGTCGTATTGAGGTCACGGTACGTGAGGAAGCCCTTCTCCTTGCCCATGGAGATCAGGCGTTTGACTTCGTCGGTCTTGTCTTCCTTACGCATTGACACTGCCAACCTCGGTCAGTGGTAATGGTCCTGCGCTCAGGAGGCGCTGCCGCTCCTGCTGCAACGCGTTCTGGCGGAGCATGAGCGTGCGTGCGGTCTCCGCCTGCCCGGCCCGCTCGGCGGCCATCTGGGCCGTCTTGACTTCCTGGATCTCGTCCACGATGCGCCTGAGCTTCAAGGCCTTCAGGCTGTCGCGAAACGCCGTGCCGACATCGTCGTAAGGCAGCTCGCTGAGCGACAGCGCGCGCACGACGCCCCCGCACTGGGGATCGTCCTGGATGTTGATGATCGCCTCGTTCACCGCCGGCTCGCCGCGTTCGTTCCGCCGCTCCAGAACCAGCGCGATCAGCCGCCGCGCCCGTGGATCCGTAAAGTCGTCCGCCGCCAGTTGCGCCAGCATCGGCGGCGTCAGTTTGTCGTGGAGGAGCAGCCGCACGAGCACCTCCTCGTCCTTGGGAAGCGGCGCGCTCTCGACCGGACCCACGGAAGTCTCACCAGATACATTGTCGGCAACTGAGGAATTCCGCGTGAGTTGGCGGTAGCGTTCCATCAAGACCTTCTCATCCAGCCCCAGTTGGTCGGCGACGTGGTGGAGGGCCGCGGCCTTCTCGACCGGATTGCTCAGCTTCTGCAACAGCGCCAGGACCTCCTCCACGCATCGCACGCGGTCTTCCACGCTGCCCTGCCGGCCGATCGCCAGGTTGCCCGCAACGGTGAAGTCCAGCAGCGAGGGCGCCTGTCGGACCAGAATGGTGAAGGCCTCCGGGCCGCGAGAACGGACGAACGTGTCCGGGTCTTCCCCCTCCGGCAGGCTCCCGACCTGGACGGCGAGACCCGATCCAAGAAACAGATCCAGCGTCCGCAGCGCCGCGCGCACGCCGGCCGCGTCGGGATCGAACAGCAGCACGACCCGGCGGGTGAAGCGCCGGATCAGATCCACATGCTCGGACGTTAGCGCGGTGCCCAGGGTGGCGACCACGTTGGTCACGCCGGCCTGGTGCAGCGCGATCGCGTCGAAGTAACCCTCGACGATCACGACCTGGTCCTCTCTCGTGATGCCCTCACGCGCCACCTCCAGGCCATACAGGGTGCGGCCCTTCCGGAACAGCGGGGTCTCCGGCGAGTTCAGGTACTTGGGCACCCCGTCATCAATCACACGCCCCCCGAAGCCGATGACGCGCTTCTGGAGGTCGCGGATCGGCAGGATGACCCGCCCGCGGAAGCGGTCGTAGTAGCCGGATGCGTCGCCGGGCTTTTTGCCGCCTTGATCCCTGGCGACGATCAGGCCGGCGGCGGCAAGATCCTCGACGGACCATGCCTCCTTGCCGCCTCTGCTCAGCGCCTTCAGCGCTCCATCCCAGGCTTGGGGCGCATAGCCAATGTCGAACCGCTCGATCGTCTCCGCTGTGATCCCCCGCTCCTTCAGATAGGCGCGCGCCGGCTCGGCCGCCCGGTCTTTCAGCAAGGTCTTGTGGAAGAACTCGGCCGCCGCCTTGTTCAGCTCGACGAGTCGTTCCGCTTGTTCCGCCCGCTGCCTGGCCGCCGGCGAGGCCGGCCGTTCCTCGACGCGGATGCCATACTTCTCGCCGAGATTCCGCACCACCGTCGGGAACGACGAACCCTCGATCTTCATCAAGAACGTAAAGACGTTCCCTCCCTCTCCGCAGCCGAAACAGTGGAACATCTGGCGCGAAGGGCTGACGATGAAGGAAGGAGTCTTCTCCGAGTGGAAGGGACAGAGGCCTTTAAAGTTCTGCCCCCCCTTACTGAGCGAGAGATGGGCGCTGATGACTTCGACGATATCGGCCCGGTCGCGGATCCGGTTGATGATCTCTTCCGGGATTAACCCTTGATCCACCCTGCCCCCCGATCCCACCGAGCCTTCACTCGAAACTTCTAAAGTAACAGAAAGATCAACAAGTTGTCAAAGAAATCGTACTTACCCCGGCGGCCACGTCATCTGGCGACCGCCCAGCACATGCACATGCAGATGGAAGACCGTCTGGCCGCCTTCCCTGCCGGTGTTGGCCACCACCCGATAGCCTGATTCGGCAATCCCTTTTTTCTTGGCCACAAGGGCCGCTGTCTCCAGGAGACGCCCCAGCAGGGCCCGCTCCCCGGCGTCGTTCAAGCCGCCGATATGCCGCTTGGGAATCACCAGCACGTGGACCGGCGCTTGGGGGTTGATGTCTTCGAACGCGAACATCTCATCGTCCTGGAGGACGACCTTGGAGGGGATCTGTCCTGACCCAATACGACAAAATAGACAATCACGGGCTGGCATATCGGATGACCCTCTACGTTTTCGTTATTCGTTATTCGTTAAACGTAAGCTTCCCCTGCCCGATCAACGATTAACGTTTAACGATCAACCTCTCCTCTGTTTTTCCTCGAGCCCGCTTTTGCCAAACCGCCGGGCCAGCTCCTGGTAGAGCTCGGCGGGAGGAATCTCGTGATAGCCGAGCACGACCAGCAGATGGAACAGGAGGTCCGCCGCCTCGTGCACAATCTCCTCGCGATTCTGCCCCTTGGACGCGAGGAGCACTTCCCCGGCCTCCTCGGTCACCTTCTTCAAGATTTTGTCCTGGCCGGCCTTGAGCAGCGAGGCCACGTAGGACTCCGGGGTCGGCACGCGCTTGCGCTCGAGGATGGTCTCATAGACCCGGTCCAGCACGCCTCCATGCGACTCGGTGGTCTTGGCACCGCCTTCGCACGAGGCCACCAGGTCCGAGAGGCGGCTGAAGAAGCACGCCCGCTCGCCGGTGTGGCAGGCCGGCCCCTCCGGCGTCACCGTGATCAGCAGAGTGTCCTGATCGCAGTCCACGAAGATCTCTCGGACCCGCTGGCGGTGGCCTGACGTCGCGCCTTTCTCCCACAAGGCCTGCCGCGAGCGGCTCCAGAAGTGCGCGATCCCGCTCTCCAGGGTCTTCTCCAGAGCCTCGCGGTTCATGTAGGCGACCATCAGCACCGTCCCATCCCGCCAGTCCTGCAGGATGGCGGGGATCAGGCCCTTCTCGTCGAACTTCAGCGCCGAGATGGCGGCATCATCCATTACACCGACCTCACCGGAATGCCGCGGGTCCTCAGATAGTCCTTGGCCTCGCGGATCGTATATTGCCGATAGTGGAAGATCGAGGCCGCCAGCACGGCGTCCGCCTTGCCCACGGCAAAGCCCTCGTAGAGGTGCTCCAGCGTGCCCGCGCCGCCGGACGCGATCACCGGAATCTCGACGGCCTCCGACACGGCGGCGGTTAGCGCGAGGTCGTACCCTGCCTTCGTCCCGTCCTGATCCATGCTGGTGAGCAGAATCTCCCCCGCGCCGAAAGAAGCCATCCGCCGCGCCCATTCGACGGCGTCCAGCCCCGTCGGCCGCCGGCCGCCGTGCGTGTGCACCTCCCAGCCGCCGCCGGACCGCTTCGCGTCATTCCCCGCACGCTTCGCGTCAACCCCTGCACGCTTCGCGTCGATGGCCACGACGATGCACTGCGTGCCGAAGCGTTCCGCCGCCTGCCGGACGAACTCCGGGTTCGCGACGGCCGCCGTGTTGATGCTCACCTTGTCGGCGCCGGCTCGCAATAGATCTCGGATATCATCGAGCGTCTGGACGCCGCCGCCCACCGTCAGCGGCATGAAGACCTGTTCGGCCGTGCGGCACACCACGTCGAGGAAGATCTTGCGCTCTTCGTGCGAGGCCAGAATGTCCAGATAGCACAGCTCGTCGGCCCCCTCTGCATCGTAGGCGCGCGCCGCTTCGACCGGATCGCCAGCGTCCCGGAGGTTGACGAACCCCACTCCCTTGACGACGCGCCCTTCCTTGACGTCCAGGCAGGGAATGATGCGCTTGGCCAGCATGCCATGCCTCTTCAATTCACGGCGGCCGTCGCCGACCGCAGATCCAGCACCCCTTCGTAGAGGGCCTTCCCGACGATCGCGCCGATCACCTTCGGCCCCAGCGCGCGCAGCTGCCGGAGGTCCTCGGTCCGCGTGATGCCGCCGGAGGCGATCAGCGGCACCGGGCAGGCCGCCGCCATGCGCCGCAGGCCCTCAAGATTGGGGCCCTCCAGCATCCCGTCCCGCGCGATATCAGTATAGATCACGGCGTAGACGGCCAGCCCCGTCAAGCGGCCGACAAAGTCGGCGGCGTCCTGATCGGCGACCTCGGTCCATCCCTTCACCGCAACCTTGCCCCCCTGGGCGTCCACGCCGACGAGCACGCGGCCCGGAAAGCGGCCGCAGGCCTCCTCGAGCACTTCCCGATCACGGACAACGACCGTCCCGAGGACGACCCGCTCCGCCCCGGAGGAGAGATAGGCTGAGACCGTCTTCATCGTGCGGATGCCCCCGCCGACCTGGACCGGGATGGACACGGCCTTGAGGATCGCCTCGATCGCCTTGCGGTTTTGCGGGGTCCCCTCCACGGCCCCGTTCAGATCCACAACGTGCAGGAGCTGTGCGCCTTCGTCCTCCCAGCGGCGTGCCGTTTCCGCAGGGTCCTGTGAATAGACCGTCTCCTCCTGCATCCGCCCTTGGCACAAGCGGACGCAGCGCCCGTCCTTCAGATCGATGGCCGGAATGATGATCACGGCGCAGTCTCCGCGACGCTCGCTTTGGTCTTCATCGGCTTGCCCAGGGGGAAGCCGCGCAGCACGTGGTTGACGGCGGAATCCGCCAACTGCTCAACCGTAAGGTAGCGCGCCCCCCGTTCGAGGAAACCGGAGATGTCCTCGATCATCGGCCGCTGGCGTTCGTAGTAGTCGCCGGTCCACAGGACCTCGCCGCCGTTCGCCGAGCTCGCGGAGCTGCGCGGGGCTGACCGCCGTCGCCAGAAGGGCGGGCATGGCCTTCCGAACATTGCGGGGCGGAACGACCACGATGCCCTCGCGAGCGTTCACTTTCAGGTAGAACAGCTCGGCCAGCTTCTCGGCGGCGCCGGGAGGCGGCGCCGGCTCGGCGTATCCGCGTCCCTGCCCCAGCGTCTTGGGCGTGACGGTGAAGGGGAGCACCGCGATCCGCACGATGCGGTATTGCTCGATCTTCGGCGAGGTGATCACCTCGCTGGTGGTCCCCCCGCATCCGGACATCACGCCTGCAACGATGATTGCCAGGGGCATTCTCGGCGGTCTCATGAGAGTCCTCCGAAGTTCCGGATGATCCGCAACCCCCCGCCTTGGCTCTTCTCCGGATGGAACTGACAGGCGAAGATGTTGTCGCGCGCGACGCTGGAGACAAAGGGCCACCCGTAGTCGGTCATCGTGCACGCGACGGACTGCTCATCGGGCACGACGTAGTACGAGTGGACGAAATACATGAACGCGCCATCGGGCACGCCGTCGAGCATGGGCGAGCGTTTCCTGATCGCGATCGAGTTCCACCCCATGTGCGGCACCTTCATCGGCGTCGCGGAGCCCCCGGACGAGAACCGGATGACCCGCCCGGGAATCACGCCGAGCCCCCGGTGCGTCCCGAATTCTTCGCTTTCGCTGAACAGGAGTTGAAATCCCAGGCAGATGCCGAGAAACGGCTTGCCGGCGCGAAGCGCTCCCAGCACCGGCTCCACGAGCCCGTGCCGCTCCAGATTGCGCATGCAATCGCCGAAGGCGCCCACGCCGGGCAACACCACGTGGCTCGCGTCGGCGATCACCTTCGGGTCGCGCGTGACCGTGGCGCAGTGCCCGACGGACTCGAAGGCCTTGTGGACCGACTTCAGGTTGCCCATGTCATAGTCAATGATCGCAATCATCGCTCACAGGCTCCCTTTGGTCGAAAGCACCCCCCTGACCCTGGCATCGACCGACACCGCCTGGTCCAGGGCCTTGGCCATTGCCTTGAAAACGGACTCCATGATGTGGTGCGGGTTCCGTCCATAGGGCACGTTGATGTGCAGGTTCATGGCCGCGTGCGTCGTCAGAGCCTGAAAGAAGTCCTCGAAGAGATACAGGTCGAAGCCCTTGATCCGCCGGTGCGGCAGCTTGACGTTGTAGACGAGATAGGGCCGGCCGCTGAGGTCCACTGTGACCTGCGCCAGCGTCTCGTCCAGCGGCACCCAAGCCGTCCCGAAGCGCCGGATCCCCTCCTTCTTGCCCAACGCCTTCTTGAACGCCTCGCCGAGGACGATGCCGATGTCCTCCACCGTGTGGTGGTCGTCGATGTGCGTGTCACCGCTGGCCTTGACCGTCAGGTTGAACAAGCTGTGCTTGGCCATCAGGTCTAGCATGTGATCTAGGAACGGGATCGTCGTGCTGATCTGCCGCTTGCCGGTCCCGTCCAGGACCAGCCCGATCTTGATCCGGCTTTCGGTGGTGTTCCGCTCGATCGTTGCCCGCCGCGCGGTCTTCATCGCATACGGGCTTCCACGGACTGCGCGTGCGCGCCGAGCCCCTCCATGTGCGCCAGCCGGACGATGTGGTCCTTGGCCTTGACCAGGTCTTCCTTAGTGTACGACACGATGTTGGACTTCCTCACATACGCCTCCAGGGACAGGGCAGAGTGGAAGCGGGCCGCGCCTCCGGTCGGAAGGATGTGATTGGGGCCGGCCACGTAATCGGCCACGGCCGGGGCCGTGTACCGCCCGATGAACAGCGCGCCGGCATGGCGGACCTTTTCGATGTACTCGAAGGGATTGTCCACGGAGAGCGACAGGTGCTCCGGGGCGATCTCGTTCGCGAGCGCGAGCGCGTCCTCCATCGTGGGCACGACGAAGACCATAGAGTTGCGGTCGATGGCGCGGGCGGCGATTTTGCGGCGCGCGAGCGTCTTGAGCTGCTCCTTGACCATCCTGACGACTTCCTTCGCCAGCGGCGCCGATGTGGTCACGAGCCACACCGCCGCACTCTCGTCATGCTCCGCCTCGCAGAGCAGGTCCGCGGTGACGTGGGCCGGATTGGCCCCGCCGTCCGCGATGACCAGCAGTTCGCTCGGGCCTGCAATCATGTCGATGTCCACAGTCCCGTATACCAGCCGCTTGGCGGTCGCCACGAAGATGTTGCCAGGCCCGATGATCTTGTCCACACGGGGAATCGTCTTCGTGCCGTAAGCCATGGCCGCGATCGCCTGCACGCCCCCGATGCGGTACACCTCGTCCACGCCAGCGATGTCCGCCACCACCAATAGATAGGGACTCAGCGCGCCCTTGGGCGCCGGCACGCACATGATGATCCGCTTGACCCCGGCCACCTTGGCCGGGATTGCGCTCATCAGCACCGACGATGGGTAGACGGCCTTGCCGCCCGGCACGTAGAGCCCGATCACGTCCAACGGCAGGATCGTCTGGCCGAGCGTGATGGTGCCGTCCTGCCACATCCAGGTCTGCGTGCGCGGCTTTTCCTTCTCGTGGAAGACCGTGATGCGGTGGGCCGCATACCGCAACGCGTCGCCTTCCTCCTTGCGGATCTTGTAGTAGGCCTCCTTGATCTCGTCCGGGCTCACCCGGAACTGGCCCGGCTTCAATGAGACCTTGTCAAACCGGCGGGTATAGCGGCTCACCGCGGCGTCCCCACCCCTCGCCACGGCCTTGAGGATCGTCTTCACCGCGGCTTCGACCTTGCCGCCGCCCAGGTTGGATCGCGAGACGATCTTTTTGACGGCCGTCTTGTACGTCCGATCAGTCGTCGCAATGACCCTCATGAGCGTCCTCCCTGAAGCCCGGCCCGCAGCGCCTCGATCAAGCCGTTCATCCGGCGGTACTGCAACTTGAGGCTGGCCCGATTGACGATGAGTCGGGCCGTGGATTCCGCAATGACATCCGTCACGACCAGATCGTGCGCGCCCAGGGTTTTCCCGGTCGAGACCAGGTCCACGATGCGATCCGCCAATCCCACCAACGGGGCGAGTTCCACTGATCCGTACAGCTTGATGATCTCGATAGGAATCCCCTTCTGCGTGAAATAACGCTCCGTCATGTTCGGGTACTTTGTCGCGACGCGAAGTTTGGTGGCATGGCGTCCGTCCCGTTGCTGAACGGCCGCTTGGGGCGTCGCCACGACAAGGCGGCAGAATCCGAACCCCAGATTGAGCGGCTCGTAGACGTCCGCCGCCTGCTCCATCAAGATATCCGCGCCGACGATCCCCGCATCCACGGCTCCGTATTCCACGTAGGTGGGGACGTCGCTGGGCCTGACGATCATGAGCGTCGTCCCGCTGGCCGGATGCTCGAAGATCAGCCGGCGGCTCTCGGACGAAATATCCTTGGGTGCCAAGCCCACGCGCTTGAAGAGGTCGATCGCGGGTTCCAGCAGCTTGCCCTTGGAGAGCGCGATGGTGAGGGTGTCCTTCATACCCGCTCCGCCTCGCGACGGACCTGCGCTCCCAGACCGGTGAGCTTGGCGTCAAGGCGCTCGTAGCCGCGATCCAGGTGATAGACACGGGACACGCGAGTCTCGCCTTCGGCCGCCAAGCCGGCCAGGATGAGACAGGCGCTGGCCCTCAGATCGGACGCCATGACCGGCGCACCGCTGAGGCGCCCGACCCCGGTGACGACGGCATGATTGCCTTCGATCCGGATGTCCGCCCCCATGCGCTGCAGTTCCAGCACGTGGAGGAACCGGCTTTCGAACACCGTCTCGGTGATCACGCTGCTGCCGCGGGCAAGCGCCATCAGCGCCATCATCTGCGCCTGCATGTCGGTCGGAAAGCCTGGATAGGGCAAGGTCTTCACATCCACCGCCCTGGGCTGTCCGTTGGCTCGCACCTGGATCGCCTCCTTTTCGACCTTGAGCGCCACCCCGGCTTCCTGGAGCTTGGCGAGCAGGGCGTCGCAGTGGTCGGGCCGGCATCGGACCACGCGCACCTCGCCGCCCGTGATGGCCCCCGCGATCAGATACGTGCCCGTCTCGACACGGTCCGGGACGATCTCGTGGTCGGCCCCGTGCAACTCCGGCACGCCGTCGATCGTGATGACATCCGTACCGACCCCTGAGACCCGCGCGCCTCGCTTGATCAGAAAACTAGCCAGGTCAGAGACCTCCGGCTCGCGGGCGGCGTTCTCCAGGACCGTGGTGCCCTCCGCCAGGCAGGCCGCCATCATAACATTCTCGGTGCCGGTGACAGTGGGGACGTCGAAATAGATCCGGGCACCCTTGAGGCGCCCACGGATGCAGGCATGCACGTTGCCGTGCTCGATATGAATCTCGGCACCCATCTTCTCCAGCGCGGCGAGGTGCAGGTTGATGGGCCGGGCACCGATGGCACAGCCTCCGGGCAGCGCCACAATCGCTTCGCCCCACCGAGCCAGCAACGGGCCGAGCACCAGGACCGACGCGCGCATCGTCTTGACAAGTTCGTACGGAGCTTGGCACGAGGCAACTCCAGCCAGTGTGACAGTGTAGCGATCCCCGTGGACCTCGATGCCCGCGCCCAAGTGGGTGAGGACCTTCGACATGGTCAGGACGTCCCGCACATCCGGCATGTTGAGCAGGGCGCAGGTCCCCTTGCTCAACAGGGTGGAGGCGAGGATCGGCAGCGCGGTGTTCTTGGCCCCGCTGATGCGGACCTCGCCTGCGAGGCGCCGGCCTCCCTGAATGACCATACAGTCCATCAGGACCCCCTCACCCCTCCCGCACCCACTATAGCGTAAGGGGGCCCCGCTGAAAGCGCCCCTCCCGCACCCACTCGCGCGACAAGCGCTCGTTCGATGCCGGCCGCATCCTTCCGGCACTCAAGAGAGATGAACGCGCCCGTCTGTTGCGCCAGGCGCACCACCTGATCAGCCTGGCCGCACCCAAGTTCCAGAATCAGATGCCCGCCCTCCTTCAGCAACTCCGGTGCACCGTTCAGGAGCCGGCGGTGATAGTCCAGCCCGTCCGTTCCGGCTGCCAGCGCCACGCGCGGCTCATACCACGCGACCTCCGGCTGCAGCGCGTCAAGCTCATGCACCGGGATGTACGGCGGATTGGAGACGATGACGTCGAAGACGCCGCCAGGCGAAAC
>VBOK01000251.1 GCA_005877565.1 Nitrospirota bacterium | reverse complement strand
GAGCCTTGGTGAAAAAGTCGCCAATCTATCTGTTTCCTCCTACGGCACGGCTCGTGAACTCATTGCTCTGTCACGAAGCAAGCTGAAGGGCATACGAACCATTATCATTGCTTATTCTGATAATGACGTACTAGAGAATACGTACTTTATCTTGCACGGTAACTTGCAGGCCGACATCGATGATTCTAGGTTCCTTCAGGACCAGCAGCGGCAGCCATACAGACCTATGCGATTGTTGAAAACCATGGTTGCCAGGGCGCTCGAAAACGTGCGCGTACGAGGAGAGGGATTCCCTGAAGAGGAATATCCGCTCCGGGATTTGCAAGAGGAAGCCGCAACATTTATTGCGCTTTTAAGACGCTTTGAGAAAGAGTTGAACAACAAGACCATCATTGTACTTGAAGTCAACGGATACAACCAGAATTCTCCGCGGTTTATTCAGCAGGTCCTTGCGGAATTCGAAAAGGTAAGGAAGTCCGGCATTGACATGCGCTTTTCGCTTCACACGGTTGATGTCAGCGAGATTCTTAGTGAGCGGTCATATTTTGTCCTGGATGATCACATCAACGCAATCGGGCATGCTCAAATAGCGAGGCTGCTTGTAGAGACTATACGAGGTTTGCGATCTAAAGTCCCTTCCCGCGGCTCTCCGAAAAGTTGACAGTCCGCCGTTCCTGTGCCATTCGTGGAGGACCATGGCGGGACGGTACGCGGCGGTCCTACACACCTTTGGGCGTGTCCTGGCGAGGACGATCGTCAAATTCTCTGAGGACAACGGTCCTCTCTTGGCCTCCGGGCTGGCGTTCGCCCTCCTGCTCTTTTGCGTCCCGTTCGCGCTGCTGATCGTCATGGCCTTGGAGTTTGCGCTTGGAGACCCTCATCGGGCCATCGATGCGTTGCAGGCCCTTCTGAACGAGTTCCTGCCACTGGCCCGCGAAGCCTTCACAAAAAATCTTGAGATGGCCATTGAGAACCGCGGCCTCTTGGGAGTGCTCGGATTCTCGATGTTTTTCCTGATGAGCAGTTTGATTTTCGGATCGGCCCGCACGGTGCTCAACACCGTCTTCCAGGTCTCTAGGCCGTCGAGCTTTCTCAAGGCAACAGCGACCGACGTGCTCGTCATGCTCTTGGCCAGCGGGCTCCTGCTGCTGATGGTGGCCCTCACGTCTCTGCTCACGCTGGCGAAGGGGGCCGTGGAGCGCGTTCCGCACCTGGATTCCCTGATCGGCCCCGGGTGGATCTTCGCGAGCGACTTGCTCGGCTTCCTGTTCACATTCGCTCTTCTCTACCTCGTCTATCGGGTCTGTCCATCCCAGTGTTTGCAGAGACCGGCCCTGTTCGTGGCTGCCTTCGCCGGTGCTGCCCTGTTCGAGCTCTCCAAATGGGCCTACGCCTGGTACGTGGACCTGTCTCAAAAAAATATCGTGGTGTACGGCGCGGTTGGCGACCTGTTCTTCTTTCTCGTGTGGATCTATTACGCTTGTGCGGTGGTGATTCTCGGCGCGGAGATCGGGTGGGTCGTCCAGCAGACCCTTCAGGAGACCGGAGAGGATTTCTGACCGGCGTTAGGGTTTGTGAGGATCAGCCCTACCTGGACCGACAACGCGAGACGTTCGAGATCGAAGGGCTTGGCCATGAATTCCACGGCGCCCATGTTCAGCAGTTCCTCCAAAAGCTTTTCTTCCTGGCAGCCGCTCAGCACGATCACGCCGCCCGCGTATCGTTTGGCGCGTATCTCACGAAGCACTTTGACGCCGTTCATGCCGCCGGGCAGGTAGATGTCCAGCACGACGAGCCGCGGTTGTTCGTCGACCAGGGAAAGGGCGGCCTGGCCGTCGTGGGCCGCCAGGACCCGATAGCCGCGCGAGCACAGAAAGTCGGTGAGCAGGTCCCGAACGACATCATCGTCGTCCACGACCAGGATCGTGGCTGGCTCATCCGGTCCCACCTGCCGTCCCACCGAGACGGACGGCATGAGGGTGGACCGTTTCTCTGATTGCACGATCGCCCGCTCCACGGAGCTGATCAATTTGTCCACCGGCAATCCTTTGGTCAGGTACTCGGTGACGCCCCATTCCTTGGCCTGAAGTCTCAGCGTGTCTGTCTCCAGGGCGGTCAGGATCATGACCGCGGCGAGGGGATCCATCCAATGGATCTGTCGGAGGACCTCGATCCCGTCGAGGCCCGGCATGCAGATGTCAAGGAGAGTCAGGCGCGGCCGCCGTTTGGCGAACAGGCTGAGGGCCTGTTCGCCGTTTGATGCGGTGAGCACCTCGTGTCCTTGGCTGCTCAGTACGACCTGCAGCAGTTCGCAGATTAAATGTTCATCATCGACGACTAAAATGGAAGCCATAATGAGCCCTTTCTCTTATATGCGTAAAAAAGACAGATCACGTGAGCGTGCATTTTTGTTCACGTGTG
>VBOK01000143.1 GCA_005877565.1 Nitrospirota bacterium | reverse complement strand
GTGCCCGATCAACTACGTCAAGACGAAGCTGAAGCTGGAGATGATGGAACCCGGCGAGGTCCTGGAAGTCTGGCTGGACGCGGGCGAGCCGATCAAAAACGTCCCGCAGTCCCTGCGCAACGACGGGCAGAACGTGATTTCGGAAGTGCCGGCGGAGAGCTACTACAAGGTAACCGTAGAGAAGGTGGTGTGATGGCGACCACCTCCGCTGCCGAGCTGCAGACGCTCCAGGTTTTGAATGAGGCGTTCGAGACTCAGACGCCGCAGGACATCCTGACCTACGCGGTCGGCACCTATTACCCGGATATCGTGCTGGCCAGCAGCTTCGGCGCGGAGGACGCCATCCTGATCGACATGATCCACCGGATCAACCCGAAGACGCCGATCCTCTATCTGGACACGGACTTCCTCTTCAAGGAGACCTACGAGACCCGGGACCGGCTGATCCAGCGGTACGGCATCGCGCCGATCCAGGTGAAGTCCTTGCTCACGCCGGAGCAGCAGGCCGAAAAGTTCGGCGACAAGCTCTGGGAGCGCCAGCCGGACGAGTGCTGTAACCAGCGGAAGGTGGAACCGCTGACGCGCGCGTTGAAAAGTTACAAGGCCTGGATCACCGGCATCCGCCGCGAGCAGTCACCCACGCGCGCGAACGCCAAGCTGATCGAATGGGACCCAAAGTTCGGGTTGGTCAAGTTCAACCCGCTCGCCCGGTGGAAGACCGAGGACGTCTGGACCTACATCAAGCTGTACGAGGTTCCCTACAACCCGCTTCACGACCAGAACTATCCGAGCATCGGCTGCACCTACTGCACCCGCCCGGTGCGGCCCGGCGAGGATTCCCGGGCCGGGCGCTGGGCCGGGTTCGCCAAGACCGAGTGCGGGCTGCACATCAAATGAACGCGGCTCAGCCAAGACTTCGCCGCTACGGAAGCCGCGGGCGCTAGGCCTTATGGATTCCCATCTCCGCCAGCTCGAAGACCAAAGCGTCTATATTCTTCGCGAGGCCTACAAGCACTTCGACCACCTCGCGATGCTCTGGTCCATGGGCAAGGACTCCACGGTACTCCTCTGGCTCGTACGCAAGGCGTTCTTCGGCCATGTCCCCTTTCCGCTGATCCACATCGACACGAGCTACAAGATCCCGGCCATGATCGAGTACCGGGACCGGATCGCCCGCGAATGGCGGCTGAATCTGGTCATCGGCATGAACACGGAAGCCCTGGCGCAGGGGATGAACCACACCATGGGCCGCGTCACCTGCTGCACCGCCCTCAAGACCAATGGGATGAAAAACCTGATCGCGGCGAAGGGCTACACCGGCATCATCCTGGGCGTGCGGGCCGACGAGGAAGGAACGCGCGCCAAGGAGCGCTACTTCTCGCCGAGGGACAAGCACGGCGATTGGGACTTCCGTGAGCAGCCCCCGGAACTGTGGGATCAGTTCAAGACCACCTTCCCCGAGGGCACGCACATCCGGATCCATCCCCTGCTCGACTGGACTGAGATCAACATCTGGGAGTACATCCGCGCCGAGAACATCCCAATCATCGACCTCTACTTCGACAAGGGCGACGGGACCCGCTACCGGAGCCTGGGCTGCGCCCCCTGCACCTTTCCGATCAAGTCCACGGCCAAAACTGTTGACGAGATCATCGAGGAGCTGCGAAGCACCACGGTGGCCGAGCGCTCAGGCCGCGCGCAGGACGAAGGCCGCGGCATGGAGCTGCTCCGCAAAGACGGGTACATGTGATCATGCCGACGCTCGCCCCCAGCGCTCCGCGCGCCCGCGAACATCTCAACATCGTCATCGTCGGCCACGTGGACCATGGCAAGTCCACGCTGCTCGGGCGCCTCTACGCTGACACCGGCTCGCTCCCCGACGGCAAGCTCGACAAGGTCCGGGACATCTGCCGCCGGCAGGGCAAGGAGTTCGAGTACGCCTTCCTCTTCGACGCCTTCCTGGAAGAACAGGAGCAGGGCATCACGATCGACACCGCCCGCACGTTCTTCAAGTGGGAGGGTCGCCACTACATCATCATCGACGCGCCAGGCCACAAGGAGTTCCTCAAGAACATGGTCTCTGGCGCGGCGCGCGCCGAGGCGGCGCTCCTGGTGATCGACGCCCACGAGGGCGTCAAGGAGCAGTCCAAGAAGCACGGGTATCTGCTTTCCCTGCTCGGCATTCGGCAGGTGGCCGTCATCGTCAACAAGATGGACCTGGTCGGTTACCGGCAGGACGTGTTCGAGGCGATCGAGAAGGAGTACCGGGCGTTCCTCGCGCTGCTCAAGGTGACGCCGGAACGGTTCGTGCCGGTCAGCGCGAAGCTGGGCGCCAACATCGCGCGGCAGGGCGAGGAGATGCCGTGGTACACCGGCCCGACGGTGCTGGAGACGCTTGGCCTGTTCCGGAAAGAGGCCTCGCAGGAGCGGCAACCCTTGCGGTTTCCCGTGCAGGACGTCTACAAGTTCGACGCGCGGCGCATCATCGCCGGCCGCATCGCCACTGGCAAGGTCCGGGTCGGCGACCGGCTGGTGTTCTCCCCCTCGAACAAATCCGCCATGATCAAGACGATCGAGGCCTTCAACGTGGAGCCAGTGCCGACGGAAGCGACGGCGGGACAGTCCACGGGGATCACGCTCGACGAGCAGATCTTCATCATGCGGGGCGAGATCGCCTCGCACGAGGACTCGGTCCCGTTGGTCTCCACCGCCTTCCGGTGCAACCTGTTCTGGATGGGCCGTCGCCCGCTGGAGGCCGGCAAGAAATACTTATTGAGACTGGCGACCCGCGAAGTGGAGTGCGAGATCGTCGCCCTGCACCGGATCATCGACACCATGGATTTGGCAGCCCGTGAGACCAAGACGAGCGTCGGCCGGAACGAAGTGGCCGAACTGACGATCCGCACGAAGGCGCCCATTACATTCGACCTGTACAGCGACTTCGAGGCCACCGGCCGGTTCGTCTTAGTGGACCAGTACGATGTATCCGGCGGCGGTATCGTCACCGAAGTGGTCAAGGACGAGCATACGGTCCTGCGGGAAGAGGCCCGCCGCCGGGACATCGCATGGGTCAAGGGCGATGTGGGCGCCGAAGATCGTGCGCGTCATTTCGGCCATCGCGACGCCCTGGTGCTCATCACCGGCAAGCGTCACACCGGCAAATCCATGCTGGCGCGCCAGCTCGAGGTGCGGCTGGTGGCGGACGGCCGCCATGCCTATCTGTTGGATGGCGCCAACCTCCGGCGCGGCCTCGACGCGGACCTGGCCGAGGAAGACACCGGCGAGATCGTCCGGCGGTTCGGCGAGGTGGCGCGCCTGTTGATGGACACGGGGCTGATCGTGATCTCCACGACCAACGCGTTCGCAGGGGCCGACCATCAGGCGATCCGGACTCTCGTCCACCCGACTCCTGTCATCACCGTGCACATGTCCAAGAGCGAGGAGGCGCCCCCGCCCGACACCGATCTGGTCTTCGCCGGGCCGAAAGACTTCGAGGCCATCGCCGACCAGGTCATCGAAGAATTGAAGCGGCGCGGCGTGCTGGCCCAGGCGATCGGCGCCAAGCCCCAGTTCCACTATTCGATCTAAAACAGTATGTCCAGCACCATGCAAACCCTGATCGCCAAGGTCGGTAAAGGCGAGAAGGGCGCCAAGGACCTCACCCACGACGAGGCCAAGGAGGCCATGCGCCTGTTGCTGGAAGGCGTGGCCACACCCGCGCAGGTCGGCTCGTTTCTCGTCGCCATGCGGATCAAGGGCGAATCGGTCAGCGAGCTGGCGGCCTTCACCGCCACAGCGCGCGAATACGTGCCGCCTCTGTCGGTCCCGCCCGACCTCGGGGTCGTTGATATCCCGACCTACGCCGGCAAGCAGGATAGCTGGCATGTCCTGTTACCCGCTGCCATCGTCGCTGCCGCCGCCGGAGTCCCAATTCTCCTCCACGGCTACGACGACGTACCGGGCCGCTTGGCCACTGCAACAGTCGCCGCGCGTCTCGGTATCCCTGTTGATCTGGACCCCAAACAGACAGCGGACTACGTCGTGAAACACGGGCTTGCGTATCTCGACATCGGCCTCTACCATCCGCTCGTCTTCCGTTTTATAGAAATGAGGAAAGAGCTCGGCGTGCGGAGTATGTTCCAGCCCGTCTCCCGCATGCTGAACCCCGGCCGGGCACAAGCGTCCATCATCGGCATGTCGCACCCACCCTACTTCGAGAAAATCGCCGAAGCCTTGCGGATGCTGGGGACGCCGCGGGCGCTGGTCGTGCGCGGGCTCGAAGGCGAGCCTGAACTCTCGGTCAGTTCCGTCACCAAGGCCATCGAGCTACGGGACGACCGGATCGCACCGTTCTCTCTCCAGCCCAAGGACTTCGGCATGATGTTCGAGCGGATCGAGGACCTGGCGTCGCCGGGGGTGGACGGCGAGGCCGAGCTGATCGCGAAGATTCTCAGCAACGAGGTGAAGGGTTACCAACGGGACTGGGTGCTCATGAACGCGGCGATGATCCTCTACGCCGGCGGCAAGGCTGCCTCGCTCCGTGCCGCCCTCCCGCTTGCCCAGGAAGCCCTCGCCTCCGGCGCCGCGAAGAAGAAGTTAGGCGAACTTCTTTCACGATGAAGCGCGTGCTGTTTGTGTGCGTGGAGAACTCCTGTCGGAGCCAGATCGCGGAGGCGTTCGCGCGGATGCATCGCGCGGGAGCGATTGAACCGTACAGCGCCGGCTCCAAGCCGTCCGGACAGGTCCACCCCAAGGCCATCGCCTTCATGCGCGAGCTGGGCTACGACCTCAGCCGGCACGTCTCCAAGTCGCTGTCCGAGGTCCCCGCCGTCGAGTACGATGCCGCCGTCACGATGGGTTGCGGCGACGCCTGCCCGAACATCCGCGCCAAGCAGCGCGAGGACTGGAACATCCCTGACCCGAAAGCGACGTCACCGGAGGAATTTCGAAAAGTCAGGGATCAGATCGGGCAGCACGTAATAGAACTACTCGCACGGTTGGCCTAGGAGCGGGTGGCACCGAATTGACACCCTTTCTGGCCCCATGCTAGGTTTGAAGCGGATTTTGAGGGCTCCAGCGCAATGGCGACGAAAGACCTGAAAGACATCCTCGGCCGGCTGAAGTACGCCGACGACGCCAAGGTCGTCCAGCAGATCACCGAGCAGATGAAGGCTGTCAAGGGACGGATGGCGGCCGTCCGCCACAAGCTCGTGGTCATGAGCGGCAAGGGCGGCGTCGGCAAGAGCATGACCACGGTGAACCTGGCCCTGGCCCTCGCGCGGCAGGGCCACAAGGTCGGCGTGCTGGATGTGGACCTGAACGGCCCCTGCGTGCCCAAGATGTTGGGCATGCGCGGCCAGCGGTTCACGATTACCCCGGACGGCGCGATCCCCCCTATCGGCCCGCTCGGCCTCAAGGTCGGCTCCATGGACTTCTTTCTCGACGAGCTCTCGCCGGTCCGCTGGAAAGGCCCGATGGACCTCAGCCCCGTGTGGCTCGGCGTGTGGGAAATGAACGTGCTCCGGGAGTTCATCGCCGACATCGCCTGGGGCGAAGTTGATTTTCTCCTCGCCGACCTGCCGCCCGGTGCGGCCGCCGACAAGCCGCCGGTCATTGCCGGCTTCATACCAGACTTGGACGGTGCGATCGTCGTCACGACTCCGTCCGAGGTGGCGTCGGACGTCGTGCAGAAGTCCATCGCCTATGCCCGCGACCTGGGCATCAAGGTCCTGGGGATCGTTGAGAACATGAGCATGTACCGGTGCCCGCAGTGCGGGACCGAGAGCGAGCTGTTCGAGGGCGACACGGAGGCGATGTGCCGGGCGTTGGACCTGCCGCTGCTCGGTCGTATCCCGTTCGACCGGACTCTGGCGAAATCGTTCGACAAGGGTACGCCGCTGCTGGACGCCTCCTACCCGACCCTCAAGCGGTATGACGAGATCGCGTGCCGCATCAAGACGCTCCTGGACTACAAGAAAATCATGGCCAAGCAGCTATAAGGAGTCATCCCCATGAAGTTCGTCTGCATGAAATGCGAAACCTACATGAACTTCGAAAAGGTCGAGAAGCCCGCGGAGGGCTCGCTCGGGGTGTTCTTCGCCTGCCCGTCCTGCGGCGCGCGCTTCACGATGGTCACCAACCCCGGCGAGACCCAGATGGTCAGTTCGCTGGGCGTGCAGCTCGGCGGACGCTCCGCCGCCCCCCAGCCCTTCGAGATGACGCGCAGCGGCTTGCGCGGGGAAGGCGAAGGCCAGGCCGAGATGGCCAACTACCTGAAGGAGCATTACAGCGAGCAGCCGACGGCCACATCGGCCGCTCCCGCCGAGGGTGAGAAGAAAACCAGCGGCTGCCCATTCTCAGCAGTGGTGGCCCAGATGGGGCTTGGGTCCAGCTCTGCGAAAGAGTCAATGACTTCCCAGTTTGAATGGACGCCGGACGCGCTGGAGCGGTTGGAGAAGACCCCCTCGTTCGTGCGCCCGATGATCAAGGGCGGCATCGAGGCCTACGCCCGCAAGCACGGCTACAAGAAGATCACGCTCCAAGTCATGGACGACTCGAAAAACGCCACGGAAGGTATTCCCTGGGCGCCCGCGGCCGAGAAGCGTTTGGAGAACATCCCGGACTTCATCCGGCCGATGGCTCGCCGCGAGATCGAACGCATCGCGGTGGAACGGGGCGCCGCCCAGGTCACTGAAGCCATCATGGACGAGGCCAAGACCAAGTTCATGAACTTCATGTGATGGCCTTCTCGGCCGTCGTCCTTTCAATACTCTTCGCTGCTCTCCCCATCACGCAGAGTGCGTTTGCCGCCACGTGGGTCTATACGGCAAATGAAAGCGGAGGGAGCATCTCGGTTATCGACGCCGAAGCAGGGAAAAAGCGTGCCACGATCAGGGGCCTGCGCGCTCCGCACAACATCCATCTGGGCCCAGATGGGATGCTGTATGTGACGGACGGCCACGCCAGCCAGGCCGTCAAAATAGACCCCGACAAGCTCCGCATCCTCGCCCGCTGGGAAGTCGGCAGCGGCCCGGCCCACATCTTCATGACGCCGGACCAGCGGCTGATCGTCAACACCAATACCGAGTCGGGCGACGTGACCATTACGGACGCGAGCACCTTGCAACCACTCACCACAATTCCGGTCGGCAAGAGCCCGCATGGCCTCGCAATCTCGCCCGACGGCAAGTTCGCCTACGTCGCCAACCTGGGTAGCAAGGACCTCGCGGTCGTGGACCTGAAAGAACGGAAGCTGGCAGCGACCATCCCCGTGGACGATGCCGCCGTGCAGGCCTGGGTCGAGCCGCAGGGGAGGTTCGTCTATGTCACGGGATTGAACTCCAGCCAGATCTTCAAGATTGATGCGGCGTCACGGAAGGTGGTAGCCAGGCTCCCGGTCGGGAAGCTCCCGGCCCAACTCGGCGTCACCCCAGACGGCAAGTACCTGATCTCGTGCGATCAGGAGTCTGCGCAACTCTCCATCTATGACGCCGCTACGGACAAGCTCGTCAAGCGGCTTCCGCTCGGCAGATGGACGCACGGCATCTCCTTCAGCCCGGACAGCAAGTATGCCTTCGTGACCAACACGAAGAGCGACGACGTCTCGGTCGTGGACTTGGGTAGCCTGACCGAGGTCAAGCGGATCAAGGTTGGCAAAGGCCCCAACGGCATCGCCGCGAGTTATCCGAACACGTTCAGAAAACCGTAGGGGCAGACCTCCGTGTCTGCCCTTGTGTGTGGGCACCCACACAGAGACACCCCCACGTCATCGCCCCGGTGTCATTGTCCCCAGCACCACCGCCCGCTTCGCGCCGGTCACCTGCGGCAGATTGCACGGAACGCCTTTGACATGCTGGTAGGCGAAGACCGCGAACGCCACAGCCTCCAGCGCGCGCCCGTCCCAGCCCAATGCTTCGACTGTCCGGGCAGGCGCCCCGTCCAACGTCTCTTGCAACCTCCGCATGAGGGTCGGGTTCTGTGCGCCACCTCCGCTGACGAACACCTCCGCGACCCGCCGCGGCAGGAATTTCTGCGCGTCCGCGATCGTCCGCGCCGTGAAGGCTGTGGCCGTCGCCACCAAATCCGCGTCCGAAATGCCGGCTAACCTGCCCAGCATGACGAATCTGTCGATGAACCGCTCCCCGAACTCTTCGCGCCCCGTGGACTTGGGCGGCCGGCGCCGCAGGAAGGGATGCTGGAGGAGTCGTCGCAGCAGGCCCTCATCAACTTTCCCGGCGCGCGCGAGCCGGCCGCTGCGATCGAATTGGTGCCGACCGCCCGTCACGTGGCGCACGACTCCGTCAACCACCATGTTCCCGGGACCGGTA
>VBOK01000254.1 GCA_005877565.1 Nitrospirota bacterium | reverse complement strand
CCTCACGCTCGACGCCCAGGGCGACGCGAATGCGGTCTTCATCTTCCAGATGGCATCCACCCTCACCACGACAGTCGGTCGCCAGGTTATTTTGAGCGGCGGTGCTAAGGCGGCCAACGTCTTTTGGCAGGTCGGCAGTTCAGCGACTCTGGGAACGGGCTCGGTGTTCAAGGGCAACATCCTGGCGTTGGCCTCTATCACCGTGACGACCGGCGCCGCAGTGGAAGGCCGACTGTTGGCACGGACTGCCGCCGTCACTTTGGACACCAATACCATTACACTGCCTGCCCCGTAACAACAAAAAATGGGGTCACACTCGACTAACTGGAACAGCAAAGGCTCAGTCCGTTTCCCAGGGGATGTTTTCGGGGCGGCTGTGTAAGCGCAGGGTGAATTAAGAAAGGACTGATGACGCGGAGCGGATTCATCAACAGAATTCTTTTGGCAGTGTCGTTCATCCTGATTGCGGCGCTGCTAGCCTGGTCTGCGCTGATACAGGCCGACACCGCGCAGTCAGCTATTTCATGAAAAAGTTCCGCAATCTGGGCCTCATTGACTACAACGGCTGATTGCGAGTACACAGCTCCCTCCTTAATATCGTCCTGTACGACTAGTTCCCCTTTATTATTGGCAATCTTATCCCTTGGGAAGAGTCACGCTGCCTGCCTCATCAATTTTTCCAACCTGAGCAATCTTGAACATACTGCAATCTGCCTATCTGGTAGGTTCTTTTATTAAATCCTTGTAGCTACGGATGGGGAGATCGGGTGGTGCGTGCGCTGTTGGGGATACGTCCTGTTGTGGTCTACTTAGGGCTCGCCGCTCTCTATGTCCTGGCCGGCCAACTGGGGTTGCTGCTGGCCTTCAACCTCACCACGGCGGGTTCCGTCGCCACCACGCTCGGCATCGCGACCGGGAACACCCTCGAAGGGCTCGCCGGCGCGTATCTGCTGAACAGGTTTGCCCACGGCGTCCACGCCTTTGACCGTCCTCAGGATGTCTTCAAATTCGCAGCCCTCGCGGCACTGGCCAGCACGACGGTAAGCCCCTTCTTCGGGGTGACCAGCTTGGCCCTCGGCGGCTACGCCAACTGGGCCGAGTATGGGCGCATCTGGCTCACCTGGTGGTTGGGCGATGCGGGCGGTGCGCTCATTGTGGCCCCGGTCCTGCTGCTCTGGGGCCAGAACCCCCGCGTGCGTTGGACTCTGGTGCAAGTGAAGGAAGTGGGCCTCTTGCTTGTGACCCTTGTGCTGGTGGGGTTGGCCGTGTTTGGCGGGGTGCTTCCGATCGCCATACAAATGTATTCTTTGGCCTTCCTGTGTATTCCGGCCCTGGTGTGGACGGCCTTCCGGTTCAGCCCACGTGAAACCGCGACGGCCATGCTGCTGCTGTCAGGGATGGCGATCTGGGGCACGTTGTCGGGGTTCGGCCCCTTAGCACGAGAAACAGAGAACGCTTCCCTCTTGTCGCTGCAAGTCTTCCTGGGGGTCATTGCTGTGATGACCCTGGCCCTGGCCGCAGGCATGGCTGACCAACAGCGCGCTCAAGCGACGAGCGCCTATCTGGCCACCATTGTCAAGATGCCGCCCCCTGAACGCAAACAGAAGCATGATGTCTCGGATGATGCCAGCATCGGGAACATGCTCGAGCGCATCATCGTCAGTTGGAACCGAGGGGCCGAGCGCTTCTTTGGATACGCCCCTGAGGAGGTCCTGTGGCAGCCGATCTCGTTGTTGATACCCCCACCCCACGTTGACGAAGAGGCCGTCATCATTGACAGGCTGCGCGGGGGGGGGGAGAAGATCGAGCACTTTAAGACTGTGCGGCGACGGAAGGACGGACAGATGATTGACGTCTCCTTGACCATTTCGCCGATCAAGGATGAGACCGGGAAGACTATCGGGGTGTCGAAGACTGCCCGTGGCATTACCGAACGACAGAGCTTCATAGACGAACTAGAGGAACTGGAATTCCTGCTGCGCGATCCGGTGGACGTGCTCCCCAAAGTGCAGTCCTTGCGCGGCTTGTTGCCGATTTGCGCGTCCTGCAAAAGTATTCGGAGTGAAGAAGGCAATTGGCATCGCGTCGAAACGTATGTCGAGGAACATTCTGAAGCAACGTTTACCCACGGCATTTGCCCGACCTGCCTGGAGAAGCATTACGGTTACCAGCCAAAGAGTAAAGCAAAGGGACAAGAGCAGCTATAACGCGAGCAGGCCCAGGTATTGATTTTTAGTAGCAAGTCGTGATGACCTGACCGCCGAGGAGATGAGTGGAAGAGACCGCCGAGACGACTGAGTAGGGGCGGGCTTTACGCCCGCCCTCCTGGGCGGATATAAAAGCCGCCCCTACATTTCCCCTAAGACAGCTTTCGTGGTTTTGAAGTGGAGCTTGGCCACCCTGGCCAGGCCTTCCTGCCCGTGCTTGCGCACCACCGACTTCGCCGCCAGCTCGACCGCCTGTGCGGCGCCCTTCGGCAGCGGGATGCCGAACTCCGAGGACAACCGTCCCAGGCGGTGCACGAACTCATCGCGCGCAACGATGGAGGCGGCGGCGACGGCGATGTCCTCTTCGCCCTTGTGCCGCTGCTCAAGGCGGATCTTCCGTCCCTTTTCTTGCAGCGCGTTGAGGATCAGCCGTTCGTCACCGAACTGGTCCGCGATGGCAAGCTCGCAATTGGGCACCTGCTCGAGGAGGTTTTCGAGCACCTTGGCGTGGCCCCAGGCGAGGAGGTGGTTGAGGTTGCGGATCTTCTTGTACAGCTCGTTGTAGCGCTCCGGCCCGATCGCGACGATGCTGTGCTTGCACAGGACGCGGATGTCCACGGCCAGCGTTTTGATCATCCCGTCGGAGATTTTCTTGCTGTCACGGACATTGAGGGCTTCGAGGTCCGCCGCCGCGCGGGGTGTGACGTGGACGGCGGCGATCACCAAGGGGCCGAAGTAGTCGCCCTTCCCCGACTCGTCGATGCCGATCCATCCCAACGCCCCGCCACCTGGTGGCTGGGCTTTGCCGGTACTGGTCGTCATGGCCGGGCACCCTAGCACAGTTTCGGCGG
>VBOK01000142.1 GCA_005877565.1 Nitrospirota bacterium | reverse complement strand
TATGCGGATAATCGATAAGGAAGAGACAAAGCTTTGGTTATCCCAAAGGAGACTATTAGATTCGACTGGCAAGCCTTCCTTTCCCAAATTTTTTGAAGCGATAGATTTTGCAATCCCTGTCGATTCAGGTCGCAAAACCGCACTCAGTAGGATCATTGCCTCGTTTTTCGAGGCTGACGACGAAGCGCTGCTGTGGATTAATGAATTTGGGATTTGGGAGTCTTCAGAAGATCGATACCTTTTCCAAGGCTTTCGCCGCTTCCTTGGAGAAAGTAGTCCTTTGCACGAAAAACCAGGGCACGTTTTTTCAAAGGGCGATCTTGATGCAGTGCGCTCTTTGGTAGCCATGATTCTTTATTTTTTTTGGGGAGGGATTTTGTTTTCACCTGCCAAGGGTCTAGCAATAAAGATCTCGCATGATGAGTTCATTACTATATGTGCGAGAGACAAAAAGGATGTTCCGATTATAGCTGAGAAGTTGAAACCCTTCCTTGAGAGTGGAGAAAAGAAAAAGTAAAACGGGACAGCTCAGAGTCCCTTTTCTTAATTCCGCCAACGTCAGCGGGTCACCTAAAAGGCGTTAAAAGGGGACGTTCCGGTTTTCTGAAGGCAGTTTCGGGCGGCCCCGGGGCAGGAGCGTGGATTCGCGGTTCAAGTCATGGGCGACTCGCCTCTGCCACGGTGGCGCGCCAAACGGCGCTTGCCGATTCACGCTTGTTCGAAGCATCATCAGGTCGTGTTCCAATAAGGACTCTTCCAGCCACTCCTTCCCTGGCAACGGCATCGGGACTGGCCAGGGATCCAGGAGGTGCGCGAAGTGCAGGCTTGACCAGGGCCACTGCTCCGGATGCGTGACCAAGCCTGCACGGACGGGATTCAACAACACATAGCGCAGGACCGTGAGGAAATGCGCATCTTGTTGGATCGGGAAACTCTTAAAGCGGGCCTGCCAGATATGGCCCGAGCCCCCATGGTGGCGGCGGTGCTGCTGCACATGACTGGTCAGCCACCAATGCATGAATCGACTGAGGGCGCTCATGCTCGCTGGCTCGAGGACGATGTGAAAATGATTGGAGAGCAGGCAAAAGCCAAACAGCTTCACCGGATGACGGGTTTTCGCCGCTGCTAGCAAATCGAGGAAGCCGGAGTAATCTTCTTCCTGATGGAAGACGGTCGCGCGGTCATTGCCACGATTAATGACGTGATACACGTACCCGTGGATCTGTCCGCGAGGAAGGCGTGGCATCTTGAACAGATTAGACACGACAAGCCGAAAATGGTTGAATATAACCGGAGTGTCCCCTTAATCCCTATGCCGATTGCAAAACATTTACATGTCCTCCGTATTGAGTCTTTGTTCATTCGAGATGGTGGAGACTTGTTCGATGACAAATCTTTGAAGGAAGACCTGAGAGTCACAATTAGGATTGCAGTGGATTTTTATCATTTCTTGCAAAGACTACCTAAGGTGATAAGCCCGACTCAGCACGAGGTGATGTATATTAACGATACAATCAGATCTGGGTACGAGTCTTTTTATCATGTCCAAATGCTTTCGAGAATCCTTAAGGGGATGCCCAAGAAATCGTTTAGGTGGAAACGGTATGTCAGCCTAACAGCGCTTAAAGACGAATATCATAGGTTGTTTAAAAAGTTACAGCAAAACAATCTTTCACTACAAGATCGAATTTGCTGTTTGCTTGAACTAGTAAAAATTGAAATGAGCTTTCTTGCTATCACATTTTACTAAAGCAAATAAAAGTGAGCTAGCCTGTGTTTGGAGGTGTCCCGTCCGCCTGTCCGCCGCAGGATTTATATTCGGCTCGCCCCCCTGAATCCCTCTATAGCGAGCCGATCCTCACACTCTGACCTCGGCTAATTCAGTTCCGTCTCAAGTTTTTTACTGTCCGGAGGTCCGCGTCTGTGGCTGAAAGTGTGAGTGTACGCTTCACGCCAGGGGAGAGGGATGATTTGCGGGTTGGGTGAGCACGGAGAACGAATTTTTAGGGTGGAGGCGGGAGCCGGGAGAGAGGGAAAGGAGGCCCCCTAAAAAAATTTATTGACAATTGGAAGAGTTCAGCTATATTCACACACAATTTTCGGGTGTCATGGTCTTTCCCGGTAGTGTCCCGAAGGGGGAGGTGCGATAGACGATAAATTGGCCACTCTCTCTACAACCCACAGCGAAAGGGGGCAAATGAATTGCACGCACTAGGTCGTCACTTGGTGCTTGAATTGAACGGTTGCAACCCCAAACTTCTTAATGATGTAAAGAGAGTGGAAGAGATCTTGGTCGCCGCAGCCAAGATCGCGAAGGCCACCATCGTCGGCACCCACTTCCACCAATTCAGTCCCTTCGGTATCAGCGGCGTCGTCGTCATCGCCGAATCCCACGTCGCGGTCCATACCTGGCCCGAACACGGGTATGCTGCGGTGGACATCTTCACCTGCGGAGAGACCCTCACCCCCGAAGTCGCGGCCCAATACCTTGTGGAGAAGTTCCAGGCCCGTCAACCGTCGCTCATCGAACTCAAGCGCGGACTGATTCCGGACTCCAAGCCGGCCAAGGTGGCTTCCTCCAAGGTCACCAAGGTGGCGAAGGAGGTTTTTGCCTATGGACGCCCCAAAGAACTCCAAGTGGTTTCATGAGCGGCTGGGGCCTAGCGAGGGGCATGTCCACGAAGTAAAGACCGTCCTCTTTTCCAAGCAGACTCCGTTCCAACGCATCGAGATCGTCGAGTTGGGGGATTACGGCCGGTCGCTGATCCTCGACGGCAAGGTCCAGTCCACCCAGACGGACGAGTTCATCTACCACGAGGTGCTCGTCCACCCGGCCATGCTGGTGCATCCCAACCCCAAGCGGGTGATGGTCATCGGCGGGGGGGAGGGGGCCACGCTCCGCGAGGTCCTTCGGCACCACTCGGTCGAGCGGGCGCTGATGGTGGACATCGACCGCGAGGTCATTGAGGTCTCCCGCGCGATGCTCCCGGAGTTCCATGCCGGCGCGTTCGACGACCCGCGCACCGAGCTGGCCTTCGAGGATGCCCGTCGGTGGCTCGAGACGCACGATCAAGTCTTCGACGTCATCATCATCGACCTGTCTGATCCCATCGAAGAGGGGCCATGCTACCGGCTCTACACGCGGGAGTTCTACCAGTTGGTGAATCGGCGGCTCTCGTCGCAGGGGACGATCGCGCTCCAGTCCGGCACGGTGGCGCCGCACGATCTGCTGAACTTCAGCGCGGTCTACCGGACGCTGCTGACCACCTTTTCGGTCGTGTGCCCTTATGTGGCGAATGTCCCCTGTTTCGGTATGCCCTGGGGGTTCCAGGTGGCGTCGAAGAAGGTCGATCCGCGGGCGTACTCGGCCGCAGACTATGGCAAGATGATCGCCCGGCGAATCCAGGGCGAGTTGAAGTACTTGACCGGGGAGGTCTGCATCGCCCAGATGGCGCTGCCGAAACATCTGCAGGCCCGCCTGGCCAGCGAGACCCGCCTCATCGAGGACGACGCGCCGCTCTATATCTATCACGATCACGCCCGCGCCCTTTAAAGCGCTTCCCGCCGGCCTGCTATAATTCCTCCCATAGTCATCGCTATGCGGATCCTGGTCATTGAGGACGAGGCCAAGGTGGCCTCTTTCATCCGTCGGGCCCTGGAAGAGGAGAGCTACGCCGTGGATGTCTGTGCCGACGGCGCCAAGGGGCTCGAACTGGCCAGCGCCGGGTGCTACGACCTGGTGATCCTGGACCTCATGCTGCCGGGGCTTCCGGGGATCGAGGTGCTCAAGACGCTTCGCAAGGACCAGGTCTCCATGCCCGTGCTGATCCTCACGGCACAGTCGCAGGTCAACCAGAAGGTGAAGGGGCTGGATGCTGGCGCCGACGACTATCTGACGAAGCCCTTTGCGATCGAGGAACTGCTGGCCCGCGTACGCGTCCTGCTGCGACGCGGCAGCGGCGAGGCGGCCGGCGTCCTCCAGATCGATGATCTCGTCCTGAATCCGGCCACCCGCGAGGTTACCCGCGGGGGACGGCGCGTCGAGCTGACGACCAAGGAGTATGCCCTCCTGGAATACCTGATGCGCAATGCCGGCCGCGTGCTGACCCGCTCGATGATCGCCGAGCACGTCTGGAACCAGGACTTCGACACGTTCACCAACGTCATTGACGTGTACGTCAACTACCTGCGCAACAAGATCGACCGCGGACAGGACCGCAAGCTGATCCATACGGTCAGGGGAAGCGGTTACTCCTTGAAGGCAGAATAATCATGCCGCTGCGGGTGCGCCTCACGCTCTGGTACGGGACCGCGCTGGCCCTTATCCTGGTCGTTTTCGGCGGCGCGCTCTATGCCGTCCTGACCCACGGGCTTCGGGACCAGATTGATCGGTCGCTGGAAGGGGCCGCTGCCGTGGCGGTGCGTGCGGTGGAGAAGCATGGGATCGGGCCGTTCCTGCCGTTCGAAGATCTCGCTGCGGAGTTTCCCGAACTCGCCGTTCTGGACAAGACCTTTCAGATCTTCAGCCCGGCCGGCAAGATCACCATCCAATCTCCGAACCTGGGGCATCAGGACATTCCCCTCAGTCCGACGGCCTTGGCCTCGGCGCTGAACGGCCAGGCGACGTTCGAATCAGCGCGCTTCCAAGACGGCTCGACGTTCCGGCTGCTCTCGGTGCCAATCCGGGAGAACGGCGTGCTGGTCAATATCGTGCAGGTCGGCACGTCCCTGCAGCCGATCGAGGAGATGCTCCACCGGCTGGTGCTGGTCCTACTCGTCTCGGCCCCGATCGCTTTGGCGGCCGCGCTGGGCGGTGGATGTTTTCTCGCGGACCGTGCGCTGCGTCCCGTAGAGGCCATTATCCAAGCGGCACAGCGGATTGCGGCCGGGGACCTGACCCAACGCCTTGCGGTGCCGTCCACGTTGGATGAGATCGGCCGGCTGGCGGCGACCTTCAACGACATGATCGCCCGCCTGGAGGCATCGTTCCGACAGATGCGCCAGTTCAGCGCGGACGCTTCCCACGAGCTGCGCACACCCCTCACGGTCATCAAGGGAGAGGCCGAGCTGGCCCTGCGGCGGCCACGCCCGGCTGAGGACTACAGGCTTGTGCTGGAGAGCACGCTGGAGGAGATCGATCGCATGACCCGGATCGTGGACGAGCTGTTGTTCCTCTCGCGGACCGACTTGGGCGAAGTCGCGATCGAGTCGCTTCCCGTTCGGCTCGATGCGCTGGTCGAGGACGTCCGGCGGCAGATGGCGGTGCTGGGGCAGGAGCACGGGGTCCAGGTCACGGTGGGGTCCGTGGATCCTGCTCCTGTGCTGGGCGACGAACTGCGCCTGCGGGAACTCCTGCTGAACCTGGTGGACAACGCCGTGAAGTATTCGAGACCGGGGGGAAAGGTCGAAATCGCCTTGGTGCGCGAAAGCGCGACGGCCCGGCTCTCGGTGACGGATCAGGGGATTGGGATTGCTCCAGAAGAGCTGGGCCGGATCTTCGATCGGTTCTACCGCACGGACGCCGCTCGAGCGCATGCCAAGAAAGGCACCGGCCTGGGGCTTTCGATCTGCAAGTGGATCGCCGAAGCCCACCATGGGCGGATTGAAGTCCAGAGCACGGTGGGGCAGGGGTCGCGGTTCACGGTGGTGCTACCATTGACCACTTGAATTCTGGACTGTGGGTCCTGTCACCGAGCAGCCCCGCTGACCGGAGCCTTTCGGCGTCGCAGCCCCGAAGACTCGCCTGCAGGCTCCCTGGCTCATCGGGGCGCCCCGCTCGGTGCCACCCACTAACCCTTTTCCGCTGTATTAGCCATTTCTAATCTGCGGTTAATCCTCCTCTCATCTTCGGCTGCTATGCTCGGGACAAACGGGAAGGCTGTAAGCGCCTTCTAAAAGCTAGGAGAAGAAGGAGGACACCATGAAGCAGTTATTCTATCGTCACTCGGGAAAGATCGCCGCGGCGATCGTCCTCGGGGCCGCCCTCTTCCTGGGGGGCCAATATCTCAACTATTCGCAGGCCGCGAACCTGGCGACGCCGGTCGCGGCAAGCCCGGCCACACCGGTTGCGCCGACACCCGCTCCGGGGTTTACAGCAGTGGCCAACGCCGTCACGCCGGCCGTGGTCAACATCACGTCGCACGTCGCGCGGATGCGCGATCGCGGGTCGCGTGATCCGATGGACGAGTTCTTCCGCTCGCCGTTCTCGCCGTTTGGGTTCCCGTTCGGCCCGGAGGGACCGATGCCGCCTCATGAGCCTCGCGGCGGCGGGATGGGCTCCGGAGTGATCGTGTCGCCGGACGGGTACATCATTACCAACAACCATGTCGTGGATGGTGCTAGTGAACTCACGGTCACACTACCAGATAAGAGGGAATTCAAAGCCAAGATCGTCGGGACAGATCCGAAGACCGACCTCGCCGTCGTTAAAATTAACGCGTCCAATCTACCCTACGTTCGATGGGGAGATTCCTCCAAGCTGCAGGTCGGGGAATACGTCCTAGCGGTCGGGAACCCGTTCGGGCTGAATTCCACCGTCACGCTCGGGATTGTGAGCGCGCTGGGCCGTGGCCATATGGGGATCACCCAGTACGAGGACTTCATCCAGACCGACGCCGCCATCAACCCCGGCAACTCCGGCGGGGCGCTGGTTAACACAGCCGGTGAGTTGGTCGGGATCAACACCGCCATCGTCTCGCAGACGGGCGGTTACCAAGGAGTGGGGTTCGCAGTGCCTGCCAACATGGCCAAGCCGGTGTATGAAAGCCTGGTCAAAACCGGCAAGGTCGTGCGTGGCTATCTGGGCATCGCCATCCAGGAACTGACGCAAGACCTCGCCAAGTCGTTCGGCCTCAAGCAGGCCAAGGGGGCATTGGTGAGCAGCGTCGCTGAGGACAGCCCGGCCGAGCGGGCTGGGATCAAGCAAGGGGATGTGATCGTGGCCTATCAGGGCAACCCGATCGAGGACCCGGCGGTTCTGCAGCGCGAGGTGACGCGCACGCCGGTAGGCACGAAGGCGACGCTCAAGGTCATCCGGGACGGCCGTGAGCAGGAAGTCACCGCCACCATCGGAGAGCAGTCGGAAACGGTGAAGGTGGCCAGCGCCGACTCCTCCATGGAGAACGCCTTGGCCGGGGTGGCGGTGCAGAGCCTCGACCTGCAGACGGCGCGTGAGCTGGGGCTGCACGGCAAGGTGCAGGGCGTCGTGGTGGTCAATGTGGAGCCGGACAGCCTGGCCGACCGCGCGGGCTTGGCGCAGGGCGACGTCATCAAGGAGATCAACCGGCAGCCGATCAAGTCCGTGCGGGACTACGAGAAGATCGTCTCGAACCTCAAGAAGGACGAGTCCGTCCTCTTGCTGATCAACCGGCGGGGCACGGCCCTGTTCATCACGGTGAAGGCGTAACGCGAAGCGAATACAATGTAGGGGCGGATTTTACATCCGCCCGGTAGGGGCACGGCGCGCCGTGCCCCTACCATTCTCTTTGAGCAAGCTCCGTTCCGGCGCGTCTTCTCGTGTGAATCTCCGGCACAGACGGTTTTCCTTCCCACGACCACTTCAACTGAATGGCGAAATACTTCTGCGTCAGGCCGCCTCGATCGATCGCCTGATCCGTTTCTTGGAAGGCCATCAACTCCCAGGACTCCCACCGGACGGCGAGTCCGACGATCCAGTCCAATTCGCTGGGTGCGATCGGATTCGATGCCTGCCGATCGGTGAAGAAGTTCGTGTCGCCGACGAGCCAGAGCCATTGCCAATAGAGGGGCAGTTCGCCATGCAGCACGTACCGGAACAAGGCCCGGCCGGTGTTGTCAGGCCGGGCGAAGTACGTTTGGGTCGAGAAGAGCCAGCCGAGCGCCGCGTAGAATTCGGAGTTCTGGACCAAAAGATTGTCTTGATGCCAGAGGCCTTGGAACTCCGCAAAGGCTTGCACCAGCCCACTCTTGTCGATGGGCATGTCTCGCTCATAACGGAGCAGGCCGGCCCACTGCTCGTACCGATAGAGGAGTCCTACGGCCTGGTCCCATTCCGACGGGCGGAATTCGTTGTCCCGCTCCTTGTCAGTGAAGAAATTCGTGTCGAGGACCAGGGCGAGGGGAGCCCAATGCGGCTGGATTTCGAAATGACCGAGGTACCGGTACTTTACGATCCCAGTGTTATCGGGACGGGCTCGGAACGAGGTATTGTCCATGAAGTCGGACAGCGCGAGCGAGAAGCGAATCTCAGAGGCCAGCATCTCTTCCATCTCGACCCGGGCGGATTTCTCCAGGGCCAGCGCGGGTGCGGCGAGAAAACCCAGCACGATGATCGAAAGAATGAGGCAGGGGACAGATTTCAAATCTGTCCCCTGTCCTCTCACCCGACAATGCGGCCGACGAGGTCGTAGGCGGCGGCGTCGGTGATCTCGACCTTCACGAACTCGCCCGCCACGGGAAGGGGCGCGTCTT
>VBOK01000246.1 GCA_005877565.1 Nitrospirota bacterium | reverse complement strand
AAGCTTATTGTATTCGGCCACCTTGTCGATGTACCGCTTGCGCGCCACGGTGATCCGGTTCTCGGTGCCCTCTAACTGGCTCTGGAGGTCGCGGAAATTTTCATTCGCTTTGAGGTCTGGGTATTTTTCGACGACCACCATCAGCCGCGCGAGCGCCGTGGACAGGTCTCCCTGCGCCGCCTGGAATTTCTTGAACGCCTCGGGGTCCTTGATCAGCTCCGGCGTCGCCTTGATGCCGGCGACCTGCGAGCGGGCCTGGGTCACGGCCTCCAGCGTCTGTCTCTCGTGGGCCGCATAGCCCTTGACGACATTGACCAGGTTCGGGATCAGATCGGCCCGCCGCTGATACTGGTTGAGGACCTCGCTCCACGCGGCGTTCGTCTCTTCGTCGAGCCCTTGGATGTCGTTATAGCCGCATCCGGGGGCGATCAAAAGCGTCATGATCAGCAGCGCCATTGTCACGTGATGTCGAGCATGCATATCGGGGCCTCCTTGATTGAGAATCAACGGCTACTCCGTCTCACCGGCGTCATCAGTAATACTTCTCCCTATAGATGGGACACAGGCCTTTCTTCTGCAAGACCGCCGTCACGTCCTTGATCATGCCCTCGTTCCCGCAGAGATAGACGGCGAGGTTCTGCACGGACGCAATGCGCGCTTCCACCAGCGGGGTCACGCGTCCTCGTTCACCGGTCCAGCCCTCCTCGGGACGGGACAGCGTGGTGACGAAGGAGATGTTCGGATGGGCGCGGGCCAGGGCCTCCAGCTCATCCTGGTAATAGAGGTCCCGCTGGCTGCGAAGGCCCCAGTAGAGGGTGACCGGTCGCGGGAACCCGCGCTCGGACAGAGCGTAGAGCATCGAGCGAAGAGGGGCGATCCCCGTGCCGGTCGCCACGAACAGGAGGTCGCGCGCGGGGTCGTCCCGCAGGTAGAAGGCTCCGGTCGGGCCCTTGAACTGGGTCTCGTCTCCGACGCGGAGGCTGAACAGATAGGTGGAGCCGGGTCCGCCCTGGACCAGGTTGAGCACCAGCAAGACACGCCCCTGCTGGCCGGGCGGGGACGCGATGGAGTAGGGGCGCACGATCGTCCGGTTGAGCGCGTCTCGCCCCACCTCGAACGAGAGGAACTGGCCGGCCTTGAACGCGATCGCCGGGGGCTCTTTCAGGCACAGCTCGATCTCCCGGACGTCGTGCGTGAGGTCGCGGATGCGCTCGACCTGGGCGCGGAACAGTTGCAACGGCATCCTCCTAGTATACCGGATGCCGCCCTATCTGGACGTCAGCCGCCCGGTTTGAGCGTGAGGTGGCGGACCTGGCCGAACGTTGAGAGGGGTTGTTCGAAGTCCTCGTCCTTGCCGACCGCCAGGATGGTCACGCGATCAGGATGCAGGTGCTTCCGGGCGACGCGCAGCAGGTCCTCCTTGGTGAGCTTCACGACGCTGTCCCGGAAGCGTTGCAGGAAATCCTTGGGCAGCCCGTAGTACTCGAGCGCCATGAGGCGGCTCACGATCAACTCGGCGTCGGCGAACGAGAAGACGAAGGAGTTGAGGAACGCATCCTTCGCGAACTGGAGCTCATCATCCGTAACCGGCTCCTGCCGCAGCCGATCCATGTGGTCCAGCATGCTGGCCAGGGCCTGGTGCGTGGACGAGCCCTTGGTCAGCGCATAGAGGAGGAAGGCGCCGGGTCCCAGATTGCCGGGCACCAGCCGGCTCCCGACGGAGTAGGCCAAGCCCTGACGGCTCCTCACGTCCCGGAAGAGCCGGGAGGTGAAGGAATTTCCCCCCAGGATGTCCCCCAGCAGGGCCAGCGCGAAGAAGTCCGGGTCGTCTTCCTTCACCGAGAGGTGCCCGACGCGCAGGTTGGTCTGCGTGAGGTCCCGGCTCAGGATGTTCACCGAGCGACTGCTCCCCGACGCGGACGGGGCGGTCACCGGCGGAATCGCCGGCAAGGTCACGGGCTGCGGCTTCCAGTCGCCAAAGGTTTTGCGCAAGGCGTCCAACATCGCCGGCTTCTCGAAGTCCCCAGAGACGCCCAGGATGAGGCCGCTTGGCGTGAAGTATTGCCGGTGAAAGGCAACCAGATCCTCGCGCGTGATGCGTGACACGGTCTCGATCGTGCTCTCCCGGCCCAACGGGTGGTCGGCTCCGTAGAGCAGCTTCCGGAACTCGCGCCCGGCGATCCCGGCCGGGCTGTCCGGCCGGCGTCGAATGGCCTCCAGGGCCTGGCGCTTCGCGAGCTCCACTTTGGCGGGCTCGAAGGCCGGCGTGCGGAGC
>VBOK01000141.1 GCA_005877565.1 Nitrospirota bacterium | reverse complement strand
CACCGACTTGGCCCATCTCAGGCAACATGAGCCAGGGCGGCAGCTCCTGCCGGCGTATCGTGACCTGGGCGGACCTCAACAACGGCGGCGACGTCGGCGGCACCGAGACGCTCGAATTCAGCGCGGCCAATGCGGCCACGCTCTGCCCGTACCTGGGGGGCAGTAATGTGCTAACGTGCGTCAGTGGCGGCGCCGGTGGCGCGGGCCAGACCGAGGCGACCAATATCATCAACTGGGTCCGTGGCTCCTCAGTTTCAGGCCTACGTGATCGGACGTTTAATGTGGTGAACGATAGCGGCGCCACGGTGCAGGTTCAGTGGAAGCTGGGTGACGTGATCGATGCCACGCCGGTGATTGTCGGAGCGCCGAGCACGCGGTTCGACGTCATCTACGGCGATCAGACGTACGCCCAATTCTTCCAGCGGTACAAGGACCGCCGGCACGTGTCCTACGTGGGCGCCAACGACGGCATGCTCCACGCATTCAACGCGGGCTTCTTCGTTAATGACGACCGGCCGATTGATGGAACCGGCCCCATCGTGCAGGCCCGGTTCACGACCACACCGAAGCAGCTTGGCTTGTCCACGAACTGTGCGGCCTTGCCCTGCGATGCCAGCGTCACGACGTATAGCTTTCGGTCCGATGCCCCGCCGCTGGGTGCGGAGCTCTGGGCCTTCATTCCGCAGGACCTCTTGCCCCAACTCCAGTGGCTGACGTCGCCCAACTATGCCCATATGTATTACGTGGACCTGACGCCGAAGGTGACGGACGCGCGGATCTTTACTCCAGACGCCGATCACCCCGGCGGCTGGGGCACCGTCCTGATCGGCGGCTTCCGGCTCGGGGGGAGCTGCACCAATTGCACCTCCGGCAAGGGCACGCCGCGGGTGGTGCAGGCCGACTTCAACGGCAACGGCACCACGACCGATACCGGAAATGGCACGAGCGGGAGCGATTATCGGGCGTTCCTCTCCTCGTATTTCGTGCTGGACATCACAAACCCGGAAAAGGAGCCGACGCTGCTGTGGGTGTTCCGGGATGATCAACTGGGGCTGACCACGTCCGATCCGGCCATCGTGCGAGTCAACCCCTCGACCGACGCCAACACGTCCAGCACGAACGAGCGATGGTTCGTCGTCTTCGGCACAGGCCCCACGCACCATGACGCCTTCAGCACCCAGGATGCGCAAATCTTTGTGGTGGACCTGAAGCTGGGGCCGACCTACATCGATAATAATAATACGTCTCCTGGTGCCACCAAAGGCGCGGGCAACAAGAAAGGCATAGCCTGCCCCACCACCGCACCCTGCATAACTGTAAATTCGGGTGTGGCAAGCGGCGCCGTCCGGGAATATGACACGGGGATAACCAGCGGCTTCATGGCCGATGCCACCACCGTCGATTACAACTTTGATTTCCGGGTGGATGTGGTCTATGCCGGGAGCGTGATCTGCAACGGCACGACGACAAGCTCGGGTTGCGGTGGGTCCGGGCCGGTGTGGAAAGGGGCGATGTGGCGCCTGACCACGAACGGCGGCGACACCAATCCGGATAACTGGGGCATCGCTTGTTCAGGAGGGTCATGCTCAAACACCGACCGTGTCCCCACGACGCTGATCAGCACGTTCGCCTATACGACGTCGCAGGCCACGACCTGCGCCAAAGCGTCGCCGTGCAACGTCGGGCCGATCACGACGGCGCCGGCGCTGACACAGGATGACGCGCACAATCTCTGGCTCTTCTTCGGGACGGGCCGGTTCTATAGCGCTACCGACAAGAGCAACGTGGACATCCAGCACTTCTTCGGCGTGAAGGATTGCATTGTCTCCGGCGGGTGTTCGGGCCAGACGGTTGAGCGGAACAACCTCTTTAATTCCTCCAACGTCGTGACTTGCTCGAGTTGCCCGGCAGGCACAAACACGAGCACGACGGGCAGCACGTCCAGCTTTACCATCGGGTTTAGTGCCGGAGGCGGCAATCTGGTGAATAGTATCCAGAATATGGACGGCTGGTTCACAACCTTCAACGACCCGACCGCGCCCTTGCAAACCCCGCCGAGAGCCGCCATGACGTCAGGGGAACGGAATCTCGCCTCGGCCACGTTACTCGGCGGGACCGTGTTCTTCACGACCTTTATCCCAACCACCGATATCTGTCAGTCTACGGGGACAGGGCAGCTCTATGCGGTGTACTACCTGACTGGGGGTCCTTATACAGGCTCTGCCATTGGGAGTGCGACATCGGGCAGCAATACGCTCACGGCCAAGTCCCTCTCGCTGGGTCAGGGGTTGCCCACACAGATGCAGGTCCACGTTGGAGGCGAGTTGCCGATCAACCCCACGGGCCCAACGACCGCCGGGGATTGTGCCGGCGCTCGTGTCATCGGTATTACCCAGACCAGCACTGGTGCGGCGCCTATCACCTGCGTCAAACCGGCGCAGTCATTCTACAGTCGGATGGTATCCTGGCGTGACTTATAGCGATATTTAAGCCTTGCGGAAAGGGCAGGGTGGGGGTACAGTACTGGGCTGATGACAGAGATTCACCCCCACCCAAGCTCGTTCATCTCCTTCGCAGCTCTGTTTCTTGTCCTCTCGTTTCTTTGGGGCTGCACTGCTGAACCTCCAACTCAAGCGCCAGCTTCAAAAGGGGTTGCTGCTTCTGTGGGTTCCATGGTCGGCCCAGGAGGCAACCATCCTCCCGCCATCCTCTCCGCCAAAATCTACCCGGTTGACGTGAGACTCGACACGGAGCTCCGCATCGAAGTCAAGGCTGAGGATATGGACGGCGACCGGGTCAACTACCGGTACCAATGGTTTGTCAACGGGACCCCGGCTGCGACTGGACCGGCATTCAAGCCCGAGTCGTCGAAGAAAGGCGACCGGATCACGGCCGAGCTTATCCCGAACGACGGCAAGGTGGACGGCCCAGTTTTCCGGACTAACCCCGTCACGATGGGCAATTTCGCTCCATACATCGTCGAAATTCATCTGGAGCCAGTGCCGTTGCACCGAGGCGAGCAGCTCAAGGTCAAGGTCGTTGCGGAGGATCCTGACGGCGATCCCGTCACCCTCACTTACAAGTGGTTTCGCAATAACAGGGAGATCCCCGGCGCGACGAGCGACACGCTGGACACCAAGGATTTTCAGAAGAAAGATGTCTTGGAGGTCCTGGTGAGTCCGTCGGATGGAAAATCCACGCGAGAGGGGCAAGGCCTGCCGGTGACGATCGAGAATTCGCCCCCCCGGTTCACCTCGACGCCGCCGACTGCGATCAAGGACGGCCAGTACCTCTATCAAATCGGCGTGACTGATCCCGATGAGGATCCCGTCACCCTCGAACTCAAGCAGGGCCCCCCGGGCATGACGCTCGATCCTGCCACCAAGCAACTTTCATGGAAGCTCGCCCCGGAGAACCTGGGGAAACACCATGTGGTCCTTGTTGCGAAGGATAATGACAACGGGGCCACACAGCTAGAGTTCGAGCTTGACGCGCAGCCCCCGGCCCCGGTCGCTCAGCACTAGCCCGCGCTTGTCTGTTTCTTCCCCGCCTGTTACAATGGCATGCGTTATTCGTTAAACGCAGGTATTTCACGATTAACGTATAACGATTAACGTTTAATCGTCTGACGGGTTAACGTTTACACGTCCTGCAAAGGAGTCAGGCGGCGCGCTTGTCCAAGGTGGCTCTCCTCAAGGTCAAACTCCAAGAAGGCATCGACACCTCCAACCTTTTCGGCAGCCGGGACGTTCATCTGAAAATGATCGAGGATGCCTTTGGCATCCGGGTGTCGGCCCGTGGGGAGGAAGTCCTGCTCGAAGGGCCGATGGAGGGCGTGCGAGGGGGAGAGCGCCTCATCGGTGGGCTGACGTCCCTGATGAAAGAAGGGATGGTGCTGCGGCCCGACGATGTCGAGTTTGCGATCCGTACCTTCAAGGGAGAGGAAGGCGCTTCGGCCTGGAAGGACAGCGTCCGCGGGAACTTCGAGGTCAACACGTCCAAGCGGATCATCGTTCCGAAGTCGCCCACGCAGAGGCGCTATGTCGAGGCCATCCGCGCGCACGACCTGGTCCTGGCCATCGGCCCTGCGGGGACCGGCAAGACGTATCTGGCCATGGCGATGGCGGTGGCCAGCCTGTGCCGGCGCGAGGTGAGCCGGATCATCCTGGCGCGGCCGGCCGTGGAGGCGGGCGAGAAGCTCGGCTACCTCCCCGGCGACATGATCGCGAAGGTCAACCCATACCTACGTCCTCTCTACGACGCGCTCTACGACATGATGGATCTGGAGCGGGCCAATCGCTTGATCGAGCGCGGCGAGATCGAGATCGCCCCGCTGGCGTTCATGCGGGGACGCACGCTCAACGATTCGTTCGTGATCCTGGACGAAGCCCAGAACGCCACCTCGGAGCAGATGAAGATGTTCCTCACCCGGCTGGGGTTCAACTCGAAGGCCGTGGTAACCGGCGACATCACGCAGGTGGACCTGCCGCGCGACCGGGTCTCTGGCCTGATCGAAGTGCGGGACATCCTCGCGGAGATCCCCGGCATCACCTTTGTCTATTTCACCGAGAAGGATGTGGTACGACACCGGCTGGTGCAGGAAATTATCAAGGCCTACGAACGCCATTCCGAGAAGAATCCCCGCCCGAAAAAATCCCCCCGCGCTCATTGATCGCCGTGCCCGTCGTCCTGCAGAATCGTCAACGCGTGGTGGCGATCGATCGGGCGTGGCTGCACCGGACGGCCGAGGCCGTCCTGGCGGCTGCGCGCGCTGACGGCGCGGAGCTCAGCCTGGTGCTGGTCTCCGACCGGCGCATGCGCGCCCTCAATCGCCGGTATCGGAAAAAAGACCGACCCACCGACGTGCTAGCCTTTCCGCTCACCCCTTCCCATCCCTCCGGGGCGCCCATTGCTCTTCCTACTGCAATGGGCCGTGATGGGAAGGGTGTGGGTGGGGGCGCACGCTACAGCAGTCCGCCCATGCTGCTTGGAGATGTTGTGATTTCGATGGAAACCGCGAAACGACAAACTTCGGAATTCGGACACAGCCTGCGTGATGAAGTGGCACGCCTCCTGGTCCATGGAGTTCTCCACCTGCTGGGCTACGATCATGAACGGGGCCCTCGCGACGCGGCCCTCATGGCGTGCAAAGAGCAGGCGATCCTGGAGACGATTAGGGTGATTTCCGCTATCCGTTAAACGTGAATCGTGAATTGTTTATCGTGAATGTTTTTTGAGGTTTTCCGTTTAACGTATAACGTTTAACGAAAGGCAGGAGGGCCCAAGAAGCGCATGAGCATGCTGGGGCAACTAGGCGCTGGGTTGGCAAAGACTCGGGACGGTCTGCTCGGGACCATACACCGTCTTCTGCCTGGCAGCCGCAAGCTCACGCCGGAGCTGTGCGAGACCCTGGAAGGCGCGTTGCTGGCCGCCGACGTGGGCGTCGCGGCGGCGACGGCCCTGATGGACGCGGTGCGGGACTTGGTGCGGCAATCGGGCGAAGCGGATGCCGACTCTGTCCGGGCGGTCCTCAAGAAGGTGATGAGTGAACGGTTACGGACCGACGGGAAGGCGGAAACGGTCCTGAACGCGCCCCGTGTGATCCTGCTGGCGGGTGTCAACGGCGTTGGCAAGACCACCACGGCCGGCAAGCTGGCAGGCCTGTACGGCCGGCAGGGCAAGCGCGTCGTGCTGGTGGCAGCCGATACCTTCCGGGCGGCCGCCGGGGAGCAACTGGCTCTCTGGGGTCGGCGCGTTGGCGCGGAGGTCGTCAGACATCAGGGGGGCGGCGATCCCGCGGCCGTCGCCTACGACGGCGTCGCGGCGGCCCAGGCGCGCAAGGCCGATGTGGTGCTGGTGGACACCGCCGGCCGCCTGCACACGAAGTCCAATCTCATGGACGAGCTGCGCAAGGTCAAGCGCACGCTGGGCAAGGTGCTGCCGGGCGCACCGCATGACGTCTGGCTGATCCTGGACGCGACGGTCGGCCAGAACGGGTTGGCGCAGGCGCGGCAGTTCCACGCGGCGCTCGGCGTGACCGGCGTGATCCTGACCAAGCTGGACGGGACGGCCAAGGGCGGCATCGTCCTGGCGGTGGCCGGTGAGCTCGGACTTCCGGTGCGCTACATCGGGGTCGGCGAGGGCGTGGAGGATCTCCAGGCCTTCGAGCCCGAAGCCTTCGTCGACGCGCTGCTGGGAGAGTCATGAAACTTGTCTGGGCGCTGGTCCTCGTCGGCCTGCTTGAGGGACCGGGCTGCTCCGTCTTGTCCTCCCCCGGCGCGCCGTCCGTCGATCTGGGCGCGATCAGCGTGCTGCGGCACGAGATCCAATTGGCGATTGATCCGGCGTCCCATCGGATGAAGGGGACGGATCGCGTGACGATCCAGGCCGGCCGCCGGGAGGTCCGTGAGTTCAGCGTCACGCTCAACAAGGCCCTTGTGGTCGCGTGGGTGTCCAGTGAAGGCAAGCTCTTGCCGTTTTACCCTCGCCCGCTGCCGCCGTCCACCGAGCTGGATACGAGGCACGCGCACCAGATCGTGGTCCGGCTGGACCGCCCGGCCCGCGCCGGCGAGACCTTGATCGTGGACTTCGACTATGCCGGCGAGATCAACGACCCGCCCAAAGAGCCGCGGCACCTCCGGTTTGTGACGCCCAGCGAAACGTCCGGGCACATCGGCCCTGAGGGCGTCTACATCGGCCCCGAGACCTACTGGTACCCCGACGTGCCGAATTCCCTGGCCTCCTATCGGGTGACGGCCACGATGCCGCCCGGCTGGGAGGTGATCGGGCAGGGCGGGCTGGTCGCCCACGAGGCCAGAGCCGATGCGACGGTCACGACATGGGACGCAAGCGCCTGCGGCTTCCGTAGCCCCGAAGTCTCGGCTGCGGGGCGTTTCGATTGTCCGGCTGAAGGCCTGACGTTGGCGGCCGGGAAGTTCGTCGCGGTGATGCGGATGAGCGGCAACACGGAAGTCGCGACCTACTTTTATCCCGAGGACAGGGAGTTGGCGGACGAATACCTGACGGCCGCCGCGGCCTATCTGGACGCGTACTCGCGAGTGCTCGGCCCGTACCCCTTCCCGCGCTTCTCCATCGGGGAGAATTTCTTTGCCAGCGGGCTCGGCATGCCGTCCTACGCGCTCCTCGGGGCCGGCTCGATCCGTCGCCACTACACGCAGCCCTACGCCCTGGGCCATGAAATCGTGCATTCCTGGATCGGCAATCACGTCTTCAACGACAATGGCGGAAACTGGGCGGAAGGGCTGACGACGTACCTGGCGAACTACTACTGGTACGAGCTGACAGGCGATCTGCAGAAGGCCCGCGAGGAGCGGCGCATGATGCTACTGAGCTACGCCGTGTACGTCCCGCCCGATCAGGACTATCCGGTCGTGCAGTTCAAGCGGAAGTCCGATCAACGCGACAACGCGATCGGCTACAACAAGGCTGCCATGGTCTTTCACATGCTGCGCCGGGAGATCGGCGACGACCGGTTCTTCGCGGCACTCCGCACGCTGGTGGCCGAGTACGGGGGCCGGCGGATCGGCTGGCGGGAGCTGGAGGCGCTCTTCAGCCGGGTATCCTCGCGCGACCTACGCCCGTTCTTCGCTCGGTGGATCGAGCAGGCCGGCGCCGCCGATGTGAAGGCCGAGGCCGATCCGGACTATCACGTGTTCCGTCGGATTCCCAAACAGGAGGGCGTGGTGCTGCGGTCGGCAGGCGAGGTCGGCGCGGCCGGGAAGGCGCTTCGCGATGCGTCGGTCTTGTTGCTCGGAGGGCCGCACGCGGGGCCGGCCTTTGCGTGGGCGGCGCGCGGCCTGCCGCCCGGCGTGCAGCTCCGGCCGGATGGGTTTCGAGTCGGAGGCAAGGACTATCAGGGGAGCGGGATGGCGCTGCTGCTGTCCTTCCGGAACCCGGACGATCCTGATCATGTCGTCTCCGTCTTCTACGGTCTCTCGTCGGAGGCGGTGAAGCCGGTTGCGCGCCTCCTGTTCTTCTATGGATGGAACAGCTACCTGGTCTTCGAGAACGGCGCGGTGATCGCACGCGGCGATGAACCGCCTCGCCCCGCGGAGGGCGTGCCGGCCGGGGCCGAACGGCATCTGCGCAATGTCCGCCAGCTCACGCACGGCCGACAGAACGCCGAGGCCTATTTCTCTTTCGACGGGCGATCCCTGATTTTTCAATCCACGCGGGATGGGCGCGGCTGCTACCAGCAGTACGTGATGGGGTTGGACGGGAGCGATGTGCGGATGGTCAGCACGGGTCGAGGCACCACCACCTGTGGCTATTTCCTGCCCGGGGACCGGCGGGTGCTCTTCTCGTCCACGCACGCCAAGAGTCCGGCGTGCCCGCCCAAGCCGTCGGCGCAAGGCCGGTACCTCTGGTCCCTTGACGATTACGACATCTACACGGCGACCCTTGGAGGCGAGGACCTTGTGCCGCTGACGACGACGCCCGGCTACGACGCCGAAGCGACGATCGCGCCGGACGGCTCCCGCATCGTCTTCACCTCGATCCGCGACGATGACTTGGATATCTATTCCATGCGGCTGGACGGCACGGACGTGAAGCGCCTTACGTCGGTGGCGGGCTACGACGGCGGGCCGGTCTTCTCGCCGGACAGCCAGCGGATCGTGTACCGGGCCCACCATCCGACCGATCCGGCCGAGCTGGCGCGCTACCGGGAGTTGCTGGCTCGGAACCTCGTCGAGCCGAGCAAGCTGGAGATCTTCGTGATGGATGCCGACGGCGGGAACCAGCGGCAGGTGACCGGAAACGGCGCGGCGAACTTCGCTCCGTTCTTCCACCCGGACGGCCGGCGCATCATCTTTTCGTCCAACGTCCACGATCCCCAGCGGCGCACGTTCCACCTGTTCCTCATCGGCGACGACGGACAGGGCCTCGAGCAGGTCACCGCTGAGGGCGGCTTCAACAGCTTCCCCATGTTCTCGCCGGATGGCTCGAAGCTCGTGTGGGTCTCCGACCGCGGGGCGAAGGAAAAGGGGGAATTCAACATCTTTCTCGCCGACTGGGCGCCATGAAACCCTGGGAGCGGATGGTCTTCGGGCTGGCCGCCCTGACCGTCCTCGCCGCGATCGGCATCAAGCTGCACGAGCTGGACATGCCGGTCGCCCGCTTCGTGCGCTCCTTCGACATTGGCGTGCTGAACCTCGTCGGCGACCTGCTGGCGCTTCCCGGCAAGGGGGTGGTCGTCACCGGGGCGTTTATTCTCATCGGCCTCCTTGGTTGGCGGGGCCAACGCAATCAGCTCGCGCCGATGACGTTTTCGATGGCCGGGTTGGTCGATTGGGTCAGCGACTGGTGGCGTCAGCGCAATCAGCTCACGGAGATAGGCGTACGCGGGCTCCTCGCCCAGTTGGGCATTACGGCCGCCACTCAACTCCTCAAGCATCTGATCGGGCGGCCACGCCCACGCTTTGCCCACTCCGATGAGTTCTCGCTGGGCCCCTCGCTGACCACGGGCTTTGATTCGTTCCCGTCGGGCCATGCCGCGAACGCCTTCGGCGCGGCGACCGTCCTGGCCTGGTTTTTTCCTGCCGTGCGGGTCCCGCTCTATCTGGTCGCCGGCCTGGTCGCCGTGTCGCGCGTGCTCCGTGGCTCGCACTTTCCCACCGATGTGTTGGCAGGGGCGGTGCTGGGAGTGGTGATCGGAAGCGCGGTGGTGGTGGGCCTCAAGCGATGGCCGGAGGACGCGCTGCCGGGCCTTTTGAGGACTGGCGTGCCGGTGGCCGTCTCGACGTTCGCAATGCTCTGGGTCGTCCTGCATCCGGCGCCGGCCCGGTCTTATGAGATCATCTCCCTCGGAGTGGGCGTCGCGCTGGTGCTCGCGGGCGGTTTCGTGCGGGGGCTGTCCTGGACCTACCTGGAGGGAGAGGATAAAGGTCCGCTGCGGACTGTCGGGCGCCTGTTATTGATCGTTGGAGTGGCGGTCGGTTGCGCGCCCTGGTGGGCCGCTGTCTTGCTTGGAGTTGCGCTGGTGCCGCGGGGGCTTGCCGGATTCCGTCAGGCGCACACACCCGCAACGGCGCTCCCGCGCGCGTTGGCGGAGGTGCCTGTGTGGGGGCGGGAAGCGCTGGCGGTGGGCGCGGCGCTGTTGGTCTTGGCCGCGCTCCAATCCGTGCAGGGACTTCTCCCGCTCAGGTAGGCGTTCCTGACAACGCGGCGACTAACGAGCTCGCATGGGTAGGAACCGCCACTTCACAATGGTCCATAAGATGATCACCCCATGTTTCCAGTTGATCTTCTTTCCGTGCGCGTAGGTCCGTGGCGTGTAGTGGATCGGGACTTCAGCGATCCGCGCGCCCTTGCGCATCAACTTGCAGACGAGTTCGTTATCGAATTCGAAGCCTTTGGCCTCGACGGGCGTCGAGGCCAGGATGGTCCGGGTGAAGGCCTTATAGCAGCCCTCGTAATCGGTGAAGTGCTGACCGTACAGGAGATTGGTGACGTCCACGATGAGCTTGTTCCCGATATAGTGCGTGAGGTAGGGAGAACGGCGCTTGCCGAAGAATTTTGGTTTGTAGAGAAGAAATCGTGAGCCAATGACCGCGTCGCAGGCCCCATCCACGATGGGTTGGATCACGGTCCGATAATCCTCGGGGTGATATTCCAGGTCGGCGTCCTGGATCAGCACGATGTCGCCGGTGGCGGCTTGAAAACCAGTGGTCAGCGCCGCCCCTTTTCCGGCGTTCCTTTCATGCAAGATGTGACGGATTCCCGAAAGTACTTTCAGAACCTCGATCGTCCCGTCGCGAGACCCGTCATCCACCACGATGATCTCCTTTTCGATGGGTCCGAGGTTGACGCCCTGCACGCGGCGCACGACCGCTTCGATCGTGCTGCGCTCGTTGTAGGCGGGAATGATGACGGACAGCTTCATGATTTAAAGACAGGCTGTTTGGCGAGCAGCACGTACCCGTGCCGGCTCACGACCAGTTGATAGGTGGAGGCGGGAGCGGGGAGCTTGGCGCGCAGGCGATCCAGGGTGAGGATCATGATCTGGCCCGGACGGTCCAGCATCGGACGCAGCTTCTCTTCTTCGCCAGGCTTGATGACCTCGATACAGGGCTTGCCTGCCGGGCAGCGCCGCTTGGCGTAGAACAGAAGGCTGGGTTTGGGGCGGCCATAGACGACGAGGGTGTCCGTCTCCTCCAGGTTGAGGCCGGCGATGTCGGCCAGCACCTGTGGGGGTTCGATGAAGTATTGATTGAACCGTGGCAGCGCCACGGTGACGATTAGCAGCGCGATCACGCCCATGAGCCCCGAGGCGATGCCGAAACTCGACTCCGCGCGCCCTTCCGTCAAAGCGGCATAGCCGAAGAGACCCATCCCGCCGAGAATGAGGAATCCGATGGCCATCGGGGCCCAGCCCGGATCGACCTGCGCGGCCGCGGGGAACTCCTGGGCGATCTGTGCGTTGAAGCGCTGATAGCCCCAGTCCGAGCCGACGAAGGCCAGGCCCAGGACACACCCCACGCCCAGCGTCAGCCACAATGAAACGGCCCCGGCGCGTCCGCTCTGCGTTGAGAGGAACTGATCCCAGGAGGCGGCGACCAGCAGAGCGGCAGCCGGAAACAGCGGCGCGATGTAATGCGGAAGTCGTGTGGAGGAGAGGGTGAAGAAGATGAACACGCCCAAGACCCAGACGGTGCACAGGAACTGCACGGCTCGTTGCGGGCCCTCATCGCTTTTGCGCAAGGCCTGGATGAGCGCGGCCGGCAGGAAGCCGCTCCACGGGAAGAAGCCCAGGAACAGAATGGGGATGTAGAAGAGGATCGTCCCGCCGTGTCCGCCGATGACGGAGGAAAAGCGGGTGAGCGTGTCCCCGCGCGCCGAAGCGGCGTAGTCCGTGCCGTGAAGCAGGAACATTGCGGCGTACCACGGCGCGGCGATCAGGAGGAATACCGCCGTCCCTGGCAGGAGGCGACACTCCCGGGCGACCTCCCGCCCGCGGCGGGTGAACAATAGATAAGGGATCACGGCCAGCAGCGGGATCAGCACGCCGACGGGTCCTTTGGTCAGGGTCGCCAGGGCCATGCCGATATAGAAGCCCCAGTACCAGCGTTTCGTTCTACCCACCCCTTGCATCGCGAGGAAGAAACAGAAAATGCTGAGGGTGGTGAAGAACACCAGGACCATGTCGGTCAGGACCATCCGACCGATCGCCAGGACCTCGAAGTTCAGCAGGAGCATGAGAGCGGCTCGCAGGCCGACGGTCGGTCCGAAAATCCGCGAGGCGAATGCGTATTGCATCAGGACAAGAAGGGTCCCGAAGAGGGCGGACGGGAGCCGGGCTGTGAACTCGCTCACCCCGAAGGCGAGGTACGAGCCCGAAATCAGCCAGTAGATGAGGATCGGCTTGGCGAAACGCGGGGACCCGTTCAGCGTCGGCGTGAGCCAGTCACCCGATGCGACCATTTCGCGGGCAGCCTCGGCGTTGGACCCCTCGTCTCGGTCCGTCAGGCCGAGCGTGCCCAGACCCAGAAAGAAAAGCAGGGCGCAGAGTGTGAGGAGTAAGACTAGGCGGGCGCGCGCCCCCATCAAGCCTTCAATTCACCCAGGGGCGCACGCTTCCTGTAAATGAGCATGAGGTTGCGCAGGTAGACGAGATTCCCGATCGACTGGCCTGTGATGAACACCGGATCCTTGCGGTAAATGGCATAGGCAAGAGTGATCAGACCGCCGATCAAACTCAGATACCAGAACGACAGCGGGATCGTGCTCTCCCGTTCCCGCTCGGAGCGGAACCACTGGACGATCCACCGGGTGAAGAACAACCCCTGGCCTGTAAAACCGATGATCAACCAGATGGTTTCGGTGGTGCTCATGCTTCGTTATTCGTTATACGTTAATCGTTAAACGTCTCAGACATTTCTTGTTTGGTTTCTTCACGATTAACGAATAACGATTAACGTTTAACTTGTAATCCCGGTAGCGATACCGGAAGCGCCGGCCCTGCATCCACCGTACGACGAGCAGGTCGCGCAGGGTCTTGAAGATGCGGTTGCCGATGCTGTATTTCGACTGGCCGTGGATCCGAGGGAAATGACGGACCGGCGCTTCGGTCACGGTGAACCCGCGCATGCGGGCCAGCGCGGGAAAGAAGCGGTGCATGCCTTCGAAGAGCGGGATGCGTTCCACCACCCGCCGCCGGAACACCTTGAGCGAGCAGCCGGTGTCGTGGACGCCGTCGTGGACCACGGCGTTCCGGATGGCGTTGGCGATGCGCGAGGACAGCCGCTTGACCAGCGTGTCATGGCGATCCTTTCGCCAGCCACAGACGAGATCGTAGTGCTCCGCCAGGGGAAGCAGCGTGAGGATGTCGGCCGGATCGAACTGGAGGTCGCTATCCAGGGTGGCGATCAAATCTCCGCCGGCCTGATGGAAGCCGGCGTCGAAGGCCGACGTCTGCCCGTAATTCCGGTCGAAGTGGAAGACCCGGACCTCCAGGTAGTAGCTTGCGAGTTCGTCCAACAGCGGCCCGCTCCCGTCAGTGCTCCCGTCGTCCACGTATATGATCTCGAAGGAGCTGACCTGACCGGTCAGGGTCTTCACGATCTGCGCGGTCAGGGGCGACAGGTTGTCCCGCTCGTTATGGACCGGGATCACGACGGAGAGGTGGAGTCTTGCGGGTTGGGGCATGGGCGTCGGGGTGGCTCCTTGATGCGGTATCTAATCAAACTGGCTTGCTACGCGTCAAGGAAATAGGTGTGATAGAATCCCGCAGCGTTATGAGCATCATTCCCGCGCTGACGGCGCACGAAGAGACGCCCCCGCAGCTCATCGGCGAGTTCAAGCCGGTGGATGACTGGCAGGCCCACATCAATGCCATCTTCTACGGGCTTCGCGGGGGACAAGTCCGGGACTACTACCAGACGATGGCGAGCGCCGATTACCGCCTGGCGCACGCCCTGGCGGTTGACTTCCACGACCACACAACCAAACAACCCTACCTTCCCCCCGCACTCGTTGTCCAGGAATGGGGCTGCGGCAACGGCAACCTGGCCGCCTGCTTCCTGACTCATCTGAAGGCGCTGGACTCCAACGGCGCGATCTACCGTAAGACCCGGTACGTGCTCGTGGACGCCAACCGGGACGCCCTGCAGACTGCCAAGGCCCATCCTGATCTGCAATCCCATCGGGAACAAGTGACCACCCTGCAAGCCGATGCCCAGGACCTGCCCGGCGTGAAGGACGGGAGCGTGCACTGGATCCACTGCAATGAGCTCTGGAACGAACTGCGCACCAAGGTCATCCTCCGCAAGGAGGGGGAGACCATCGAGGAGCAGGTCCGGCCCAATCTCAGCGACGCCAAGACCAAGGAGTTCGACGACTGGTCCGCCTTCCTCCGGGCGTTCGAAGCCAAGGGCATCGCCGCGCTCAAAGGGGGGCCTTCCTTCCTGGACGAGATCATCTGGGAGAAAGACTACCTGCCCATTGACTGGAAGCGCGTGCCGTACCGGAAGACTGTCACCGACTTCATGAAGCAGATTGACGAGTTGGTTATCATGCCGGCGAACTTCGGGGCCTTCGCGACGATCAAGGAGGCTATGCGCCTCTTGGCGCCCGGGGGACGCTTTACCAGTCTGGACGCCGGGACTCCCGACAGGACCGTCCTCTCAAGCCCCGATAAGCCGTGCTACGGCCTGTATGGCGGGCAGTATTCGTTCATCGTC
>VBOK01000244.1 GCA_005877565.1 Nitrospirota bacterium | reverse complement strand
AGAGCACCCCGCGAACGGCGACGTGAAACGCCTGTTTATCCACCGCAAGGGCGCGACCCGCGCCTTCGGGCCTGGTCACCCGGACATCCCGGAGCCCTTCCGGGCCGTCGGTCAGCCGGTCTTGATCGGCGGGACCATGGGCACCGGCTCCTACATTCTCTGCGGGACAGCAGAAGGCATGCGGCTGTCCTTCGGTTCCGCCTGCCATGGCGCCGGTCGCAGCATGAGCCGGACTCAGGCTACGAAAAAGTGGAAGGGCCGCGAGGTCGTGGACGAGTTGGCGAGCCGCGGCATCCTGATCCGCAGCCCCTCCTTCCGAGGCGTGGCCGAGGAAGCCCCCGGCGCCTACAAAGACGTGAGCGCGGTGGTGGACGCGACCGAACAGGCCAAGCTGGCCCGTAAAGTGGCGCGTCTCGAGCCGCTGCTCTGCGTCAAAGGCTAGAAAGAGAAGCCGCACTCGTGGGCTTCCTCACGGGTTTCCCGTAGTCCGATTACCGAATTCACCCGATTGCCCGCCTCCTGGTAGGAGCCCAGACTCAAGCGCGTGAGAGCGGCAGCAGCGGGCTTCCGATACCAGGGTCTCGTCGCCATTCGGAGCCTGAGGTGTCCAGCTCCGCAACCTCCACATCGCGCTAGGTAGGGCGCCGGTGGTGCCGGCGGCGAAGGAGCAGCATCGATGAGGCGCATGCCGACGATGCGCACGGGCAGATCAAGGGGTATGCCTCGGCGACCAGCGTCCTCCAGAACCAGAGCATCACGCTCTATGTCACCGTCAACCCGGCGCAGACCTACACGATCGACTTCTACCGCATGGGCTGGTACGCGGGGCTGGGCGGGCGCCTTCGCCTCCATGTCGGCCCGCTCAACGGCGTGCAGCAGCCGCCCTGCCCCTCGGACCCGAACACGGGACTGATCGCGTGCAACTGGGCGCCGAGCTACACGCTGACCGTCCCGAGTGATTGGACAAGCGGCGTCTACCTCGCCCTCCTCACGAATGCGCAGGGGTACCAGAACTACGTGATGTTCGTCGTCCGGGACGGCCGCCCGGCGCCGTTCTTATACCAACAGAGCGTCACAACAGACCAGGCGTACAACAACTATCCCAACGACAACCTCACGGGCAAGAGCCTCTATACCTACAACAGCTACGGGGCGAAGACGGTCGCCGGGGACCCGCGGGCCGTGAAGGTGTCCTTCGATCGTCCGTTAGCAGACTCGGGCACCGGCTTCTTCTTCACGTGGGACGTCACGTTCGTCCGTTGGCTCGAGCGCTCCGGATACGACGTGACGTATTCGACCGATATCGACATGCACGCCAATGGGGGCGAGCTGAAGAACCACAAGGCGTTCCTCATCGTCGGCCACGGTGAGTACTGGTCAAAGGAGATGTTCGACGCCGCGGAGGCCGCTCGAGACGCCGGCGTGAACCTCGGATTCTTCGCTGCGGACACGGTGAGCGCGCAGGTGCGGTTCGAGCCTTCCGCCGCCGGCGTGGCGAACCGGGTGATGGTCTGTTACAAGGTGGCCTCCCTCGACCCCGTGCAGGGGCCGACGACCACGGTGCCTTGGCGCTTCCCCCCGGTGAACCGCCCGGAGCAGCCCCTCCGGGGGATCCTGTCCAACGTCACGTATACGGGCAACTTCACCAACTACGTCGTGGCCAACAGCTCTCACTGGGTCTACGCGGGGACGGGGGTCAAGGATGGCGACGTGGTGCCGGGCATGGTTGGGTACGAGGTGGATTCCTACCAGCCTAGCTACCCGCCGCCGAACACCGCGAACCAGACGCTTCTCTCACAGTCGCCCTTCACAACCAGCGGGGGTGGGACTGGCTATGCGAACGCCTCGATCTACCAGGCCCCCAGCGGCGCGTGGGTCTTCTCTGCGGGCACGTTCGCCTGGAGCTGGAGGCTCGACACCTTCTTTAGCGGCCAAGCCGACTCACGGATCCAGCAAACGACCGCGAACATCTTGAATGCGTTCTTGACTGGCACTCCCGTCGTCAAGGTCCTCGTGGGCGAGGCCCCTGCGACCGTGACTGCCGGACAGGCCTTCACCATGGTGGTCACCGCCGAGAATGACCAGGGGAACCCGGTTACCCAGTACAGCGGGACCGTCCACTTCAGTAGCAGCGACACTTCGGCGGGCGTCGTACTGCCAGCCGACGCGACGCTGACCAACGGTCAGGGGACGTTCTCCGCGACGCTGATCAAGGTGGGGCCACAGACCGTGACCGTGGCCGATGCTGAGAACTCGCTCTCCACGACCGTAACCGTCATCGTCACAGCGGGGAGCGCAACGCGCATCAGCCTCGGCGTTCCGGCCGCGGTGATCAAGGGCACGGCCTTCACGGTCAATGTCACGCTCAAGGACCAGTTCGGGAACGTGGCGACCGGCTACGCGGGAACTGTCCACTTCGGGGCCAGCGCCCATATATCTCCGCTTGAGGTGCTGCCTCCTGACTACACCTTCACCAGTAACGACGCCGGTTCCCGTTCCTTCTCCGTCACCCTTTGGGCTCCTTCGAGACAGACCATCAGCGTGATGGATACCGCAGACTCGAGTCTCACGGATACAAGCCCGACGATAACGGTCGGCGTGCGATTGCCAGGGGAGAAAGGTACTTTTCTGAAGATCCGATAGCACCGACCAGACCAGAAAAGTAGTCTGTCCCCCTCTCCTCGCCACGGGCGTCGTCCCGCGTGTGGAATAGGCCAGACTGGTACACGGCACGCCTCGAGCCGCTGCTCTGCGTCAAAGGCTAGAAAGAGAAGCCACACTCGTGGGCCGCCTCATGGGGTTTCCCCGGTCCGATTCCTGGATTCTCCCGGTCCGATTCCTGGATTCCCCCAATTCCACACCTCCCGCTAGTAGCCTAAACTTTTGCGCGTGAGATTAGTTAGGGCGCCGGTGGTGCCGGCGGCGAAGGAGCAGCATCGATGAGGCTGAGGCGGACCGTGGTAAGGGCCCTGCTGTGCCTGTGCGCCTGGGCCGCTACGACCACGGCGAGCGCGCAGCTCGCTGCCAACAATCCGATTGTCCTGGAGAACCAGCAGCCCGGCTCCAGCAACTGGTTCTGGTCGCTGCATGCCGACGATGCGCACGGGCAGATCAAGGGGTATGCCTCGGCGACCAGCGTCCTCCAGAACCAGAGCATCACGCTCTATGTCACCGTCAACCCGGCGCAGACCTACACGATCGACTTCTACCGCATGGGCTGGTACGCGGGGCTGGGCGGGCGCCTTCGCCTCCATGTCGGCCCGCTCAACGG
>VBOK01000243.1 GCA_005877565.1 Nitrospirota bacterium | reverse complement strand
CTATCGCATGCTCAGCAGCTTTCTGCCGGAGCAGTCGGCCATCGCCCAGCGGCTCACGGTGCAGGATCTCTTCCAGGCCGACCTTGTCATGTACGAGCTGGATCTCCGCAGGGGCGCAGTCCTGGAAAAAGGGCATGTCTACCTGATTCCACTCGTGGAGGAGATGGCGCTGCCGCGTACCCTGGCCGGCAAGACGAACTCCAAGAGCACCACGGGGCGGCTCGACGTCTTCACCCGCACGATCACCGACTTTCACGCCCGCTTCGACGAGGTCCGGGCGGGCTATCGGGGCAAGCTGTACCTGGAAGTGGTCCCGCGCTCCTTTTCGGTCCGGGTCGTCGCGGGCATGTGCCTCAACCAACTGCGCCTGTTCAGCGGCTCGCCGATGGTCGGCGACACCGAGATCCGCCGTCGACACAAAACAGACCGGCTCCTCTACCGCGACGCCACGCCGCTCCCCGACCGCGAGCTGCGGCTTGAGGACGGCCTCTTCCTCCGCATCAACCTGACGGGCGAGAAGAAGATCGTGGGCTTCCGCGCGAAGAAGAACAGCCAGGTGCTGGACTTGTCCCGCATCGGGCATTACGATCCGGCCGACTTCTGGGAGCCGCTCCCGCGGAACCGCAACAACACACTATTATTGGAGCCGGAGGAGTTCTACATTCTCATGTCGAAGGAGCGCATCCGGGTGCCGCCGGACTACGCGGCGGAGATGGTCGCCTACGAGGCCGCCGTCGGCGAGCTGCGCGCGCACTACGCCGGGTTCTTCGATCCCGGCTTCGGGTACGGCACCGGGGACCTGCACGGCACGCCCATCGTCCTGGAGGTGCGGCCGCATGACGTGCCGTTCCTGATCCACGACGGCCAGACGTTCTTCAAGGTGATTTTCGAACTGATGCAGGAGCGGCCCGAAAAGGTGTATGGGGAAGGGATCGGCTCGTCGTACCAGTTCCAGGGCTTGACGCTGAGCAAGCAGTTCAAGCCGTATCGCGGCTGAGGGAGAGCCATGGAGCACGCGCCCAAGCCGGAGGATCGTCAGGACGAAGAGGAAGAGGAAGCCGAGGGCGAGCGCCATGCCACGGCCATGCAGAAGTTCGTCGGCTTCGTCATGCTGGTGCTCGGCTGGCTCCAACTCCTGCTGGCCGTCAGCAGCGGTTCGGAGGCCACGTCCGTGCCTTTCCTGATCTACTTCGCCGGCGTCGTGATCTTCGTCAACGGGACGGTCACAGCCTGGTACAAGTACCCGCTGATGCTCGCCGCCACCGTAGCGGGCCTGGCGCTGCACTACCACATCCAATCCCTCGGCTCGGCTACGCGCTGGGAGAAGGCCGTCGTGGTGTACGGCACCATCGTCGTCGTCGCCTACTTCATGCTCACCTCCAAGAAACCGGCCCGGCGCATCAATCCGCCTTCGCCCCCCCAGCCTCCTGTCCGGCCGCCGCAGGAATGACCATTTCGGTCATCATCCCCACCCTCAACGAAGCCCAGAACATCCGCGCGACGCTCGCTCCCCTTCGCCATCCGGCCTTCGGCGAAGTCCTGGTCGCGGACGGCGGCAGCCTGGACAGGACGGTCGCGGAGGCCGCGCCAGCGGCGAAGGTTCTCACCGCTCCGACGGGCCGCGCCCGGCAGATGAATACCGGCGCAGCCACCGCCTCCGGGGACGTGCTGCTGTTTCTCCATGCCGACACGCTGCTGCCCCCTACGGCTGCCGACGACATCATCGCCACGCTGGCTGATCCACGGGTCGTGGGCGGGCACTTCAATGCCCGTATCACGCCCGATCACGGCCTGCTGTGGCTCGTGGGCCGCATGATGAGCTGGCGCGCGCGGCTCACCGGCATCGCAACCGGCGACCAGGCGATCTTCGTGCGGCGGGATGTCTTCGAACAACTCGGCGGCTTTCCCGACATCCCGCTGATGGAAGACATCGCCTTCAGCCGGCGCCTCAAGCAGGCCGGGCGCGTGGCCGCGCTACGCAGTTGCGTCATGACCTCCGGCCGCCGATGGGAGCGGCACGGGCCGCTCCGCACGATCCTCCTGATGTGGAAGCTGCGGCTGCTCTTCTTCCTCGGCGTGAGCCCAGACCGGTTGAAGCGCCTCTACGTGGATGCGCGGTGAGCACGGCGCTGATCATCTTCGCCAAGGCGCCGATCCCCGGCGAGGTGAAGACGCGTCTCTGCCCGCCCCTCGATCCGGATGAAGCGGCCTCGCTGCACGGGACGCTCGTGTTGGACGCGATCGAGCGGACGAAAGGGTTGCAAGGGGTCACGCTCTACGTCGCGGGGACGCCGGATCTCGCCCATCCGTTCTTCAAGGTGATGGAGGGCCGCTATGGG
>VBOK01000140.1 GCA_005877565.1 Nitrospirota bacterium | reverse complement strand
AGGTCACGACCAATGACTGAGTGAGCCGGACTCGTACGACGACGTGCTGGCTTAGTGTGTGATTTTCTTTTGAGAGGGACTGCTTTTGTGCCTGCCATGATGCCCTTTATGGTAGCCTTATAGCCTGGGGTTGGCAAGCAGTTTTCTGCCGGTTTGATGGATAATTGTGGGATGGATAATTTCCCCCTCACCCTGATCCTCTCCCTCAAGAGGCGAGGGAATGCTAGTGTCCTCGTCGTAGTTGGCTGCTGTGTCCTGTTGGGCGCGTCGGCGGCGTCGGCCCAGATGTGGCGGTGCACGCAGCCGGACGGCACTGTGATTTTTTCCGATCGGAACCTCACCGGGCAATGCGCACCAATGGGGGAGGGCCCCCCGCTCTTGCGCGTGCCGTCTATCCCGCCGGTTCCCGCCGAGGAGGCGGAACCGGAACGCGCGACGCCTGCCCCGCCTGAGCCGGCCCCGGTGCCGACGCCCGGCCGCGGGCGACGAATAGACCCGCCGTCTGATGCGATCATCATGATCCGCGATCTCACGGCAGTCCCGAGCTTCAACAGCCTTCTCGGCATCGCCAACTATCAGGCCAAGATGTTGCTGGAAAACGGCGATTCCGAATGGACCGCCGAGAAGGTCTGCATCAACGTGCGGTTCCGTGACGTGACCCTGATCTTTCTGGATGTCCAGCAGGTGGGCTGTTTAGAGGGCCTCAAGCCCCTGGATACCCGCGAGTTCACTGTCACCTATACCGGCATGGTCCCGCCTCGGCTCTTTCCGATCCGGGCAGAGGCCACGGTGGATTACGTGAAGTGGACAAAGTGAACGCCGAATGATGAACGCGGAACGATGAACTGAAGAGGGAAAGAAGGGTGGTTCCGACGGTTGAGTGGAAAGACGGGGTCGTTCGGATCCTGGACCAGAGCCAGTTGCCGGACAAGGTCGAGTTCGTGGACTGCCGCGACTATGAGACGGTCGGTCTCGCGATCAAGGAGCTGTGGGTGCGCGGCGCGCCGGCGATCGGCATCGCGGCGGCGATGGGAGTGGCCCTTGGCGCGCAGGCTGTCAAGGCCGCGGACTATGACACGTTCCGCAAGGCGGTCGGAGCGATCGGTGACCATCTGGCCGCGACGCGGCCCACGGCAGTCAATCTGTTCTGGGCGATCGACCGGATGAAGCGCCGCCTGGACGCGCTGAAGACCGAGCCGATCCCGGTGATCAAGCAGAAGCTGATCGCCGAGGCGCAGGCCATCCTCGACGAGGACATCGCCATGAACCGGGCCATCGGCAAGCACGGGTCGGCTGTGATCGGCGACGGGCAGACGATCCTCACGCACTGCAACGCCGGGGCGCTCGCCACGGGCGGCTACGGGACGGCGCTCGGCGTCGTGCGGGCGGCCTGGGAAGCGGGAAAGAAGATCCGCGTCGTCGCCGGCGAGACCCGGCCGGTCCTGCAGGGCTCGCGGCTCACGGCCTGGGAACTGATGCAGGACGGCATTCCGGTGACGCTCATCACCGACAACATGGCCGGCACGCTGATGCGCCGGGGCGAGGTCCACGTCTGCGTGGTGGGCGCCGACCGCATCACCGCCAACGGCGACGTTGCCAACAAGATCGGCACCTACAGCCTGGCGGTGCTCGCGCACGCGCACGACATTCCCTTCTACGTGGCGGCGCCCAGCTCCACCGTGGACCTGGCGACGCTCTCGGGCGATCAGATTCCGATCGAGCAGCGCAATCCCCGGGAAGTGACGCATGTGCGGGGCAAAGAGGCGATCGCGCCGGAAGGGGTGGAGGTGGTGAATCCCGCCTTCGATGTGACGCCGGCCAAGCTGATCACCGGCATCATCACCGAGAAAGGGATTTTCAAGCCTGGTGAACTCGCCGATAAAATGCGGTCCCGTTGATTCGCCATCCTCTTTTTTTATCCGACACGTTTCGGTATAGTAGCCGTCATGGTTGAACGCACGCTCGCCATCATCAAGCCGGACGCCGTGAGCCACCATCTGGTCGGGGCCATCATCCAGCGTTACGAGCAGGCGGGCCTGGTCCCGGTCGCGGTCAAGATGGTGCGGCTGACCAAGGCCCAGGCCGAAGGCTTTTACTACGTGCACAAGCAGCGGCCCTTCTTTGACAGCCTGTGCAGCTTCATGTCCTCGGGGCCCATCGTGGTCCTCGCGCTGGAGAGCGAGAACGCGATCCAGCGGTACCGCGACCTGATGGGTGCGACCGACCCCGCCAAGGCCGCCGCAGGCACGATCCGCAAGGCCTACGGGACCCACATCGAGCACAACGCTGTCCATGGCTCCGATTCCGCGGAGTCAGCCCAGTTCGAGTTGGCCTATTTCTTCAGCGCGCTGGAGTCGCCGCAACGCTAATTGTGCTTAGCTTTCCTGCCACACCCCCACCCATCCCTCCCCCCTCGAGGGGGAGGGTGAGGGAGGGGGGGCTTTCTCAGTACAGCCGTCTTCTTCTCACGCTAGGCGTGGTGATACTCCTTGGTGCGCTGCCGGCCTGTGCGACAAAGGCGCCGGCCAGAGTGCCGATGCCCGCGCATGAGGTCATCGCCAGCATTCTTCAGGCCGGCCGACAGGCCGCGGCGCAGGGCCAGTTCGACCGCGCGATCAATTTGTTTCGGCGTGTCCAGGAGGGTTATCCAAGCGCGCCCGAACGGCCTGAGGCCACGTTGCTCCTCGCACAGACTCTGGAAAGGAACCAGGAGATCGCCTCGGCCCTGACCGAGTATCGGCGTCTGGTCGCCGAATACCCCCAGTCGCCGCAGACGGTGCTGGCCCGCTCAAAGATCCCGGACCTGGAGCGCCAACTGCCAGTCGTGCGGCCACCGGGGGTGCAACTCCTCGGGACGTACGTGGGGCCGGAGGAGCTCGAGCGCCTGGATGAGCGTGAGCTGAATCGCTTGCGCCAGTCAGGAACGAATACCGTGGTCGTGGGCGTGGCAGGGAAGGCTGGCGTGTACTTCAAAACTGACTGGGCGCCGGTCATTCAAGATAGGTTGGCGGCCGTGGTCGGCGCGGCCCATCAGCAGAGCCTGCAGGTCTGGGCGGCGGTGTCGGTGCGGCGGATGGACTGGGTGGATCCGGCGTTGGAGTGGGCCGACTGGCGGTACAACACCAGGACCGGTGGGCTGGAGCCGGCCGAGACGCTGGACCTCTTGCACCCGGCGCTGTGGGATTACCTGGTGGGCTTCTTCACAGACCTGGCGGCCGCGGGAATCGACGGCATGTTGCTGCTCGCCGATCCCCCATCGGCGGCGAACGAAGGGTTTAGTCCCCCCGCGCTGCAGCGGTATGAGCGGGACGTCGGACAGGCGCTCGATCTCGGTCGGCTCTTGTTGACGAAGGGCCGGGACCAACCCCTCACCTATACGCCTGAGTTCTGGCGCTGGGTAGGATGGAAACAGCGCGAGCACACCAAAGTGGTGGAGGGTGTGATGGGAGCGGTCAGGGCCTCCTATCCGGCCCTGAAGGTGGCGGTGGAAGTTCATCCGGAGACGATCACGAGCCCACAGAAAGCCATGGCCTCCTACGCGGAGGACCTGCTCGATCTCAGACGGTATCGGTACGATTACATCGCCATCGCCGGCAAGTTATCGACGGGCACAATGGTCACGAAGGCGGCTGAGATTGTGCGTGGCGACCGGCTGGTGCTGCTCGTGGACCCGACCGAAAAGAACAATGGCAGGCTCACAGCCTTGCCGCCTGGTACGGGATTGATTTACAAAGAAAAAGCCGGATCGGCGCGCTTGACAAAGGAGGGACGGTAATTTAGCCTGCCTCGTTCATGCTTAATCCAGGAGACCATGAATGATACCGGACAACTTGCGCTTTCATCAGGAACACGAATGGGTGAGAGTCGAAGGCAAACAGGCAGTCATCGGGATCAGCGACCACGCCCAGGAAGCATTGGGCGATATTGTCTTTTTCCAGCTACCCCAAATCGGAGCGAAAGTGAAGGCCGGGCAGGAAATCGGCGAAGTCGAATCTACCAAGGCGACCTCCTCCATTTATACGCCGATCAGCGGGACTGTGTCCAAGGTAAATGTGGCCTTGAACGAGAAGCCCGAATTGGCCAATAAGGATCCGTACGGTGCAGGGTGGGTGGCCGTCATCGAGATGGCCAACCTCACCGAAGTCAACGGGCTGATGGACGCGAAGGCCTACGCGGCGTACCTCGACAAAGAAGCGTAGAACGGGGGACAGGCTACTTTTCCAGAGAAACGAGGCCTGGTTCAACGGCTTGGTAGTGCAAAGGAAAAGTTGCCTGTCCCCTTCATGACCATGCCCGACATCAAACGCATCGCCATTATCGGAGCCGGGACCGGCGGCTACGTGGCCGCCATTCGTGCGGCCCAGCTCGGCGCGCAGGTCACCCTCGTCGAGAGCACCGCCGTGGGCGGCTTGTGCCTGAATTGGGGCTGCATCCCCAGCAAGTCGCTGCTGGCTTGCGCAGAGCTCGGGCAGAAGATCAAAAAGGCGAGCGAGTTTGGAATCACGATCACGGGCACTGTTTCCTACGATCTCGCCCGCATGGTCGAGCGCAAGAACAAGATCGTGGCCGGGCTGGTGAAGGGCGTCCGCACCCTGCTGAAGACCTGGAACGTCGAGCTGGTCGAAGGGCGCGGCGTCCTGGCGGATGCGAAGACCGTCCAGGTGGTGAAGCCCGACGGGACCGACTCGACCGTGCGGGCCGATGCAGTGATTCTCGGGACGGGCACCACGCCGCCCTCCCTGCCCAATCTCCCGATCGACGGGACGCACGTCATCACGAGTCATGAAGCGTTGGACCTCACGACGATCCCCGAGAGCCTGTTGATCGTGGGCGGCGGGGTGGAGGGCTGCGAGTTCGCCTCCCTGTTCAGCGCGCTCGGCACGAAGGTGACGGTCGTGGAGATGCTGCCCCGCATTCTTCCCACCGAAGACGAGGAGGTGGCGGCGTTGCTGGCGGCCGAGTTCAAGAAGCAAGGCGTGACGATCCAGACGGGGGTACGGGTGGAGAAGATCGCGGTCGGCGCCGAAGGCGTCACGACCACACTGGCGGACGGCGGCACCGTGATCACCTCCAAAGTGCTGGTCTCCATCGGGCGGCGGTTCAACACCGGCGGCTTGGGCTTGGAGCAGGTGGGCGTGAGTCTCGGCCGCCGCGGCGAGATTCTCGTCAATGAGCGGATGGAAACCACCCTGCCGGGAGTCTATGCGATCGGCGACGTGACGGGGAAGGCGATGCTGGCGCATGTGGCCTCCGCGCAGGGGAAGGTCGCGGTCCGCAACATCCTGGGCCATCCGACGACCATGCGGTACGACGTGATCCCGGCGGGCATCTTCACCTTCCCGGAGATCGGCCGGGTTGGGTTGACCGAGCAGGAGGCCAAACAGCAGGGCTTGGAGATCAAGGTCGGCAAGTTCCGGCCGATTGGGCTCGGCAAGGCCCACGTCTCCGGCGAGACCACCGGGCTGATGAAGATCATCACCGACGCGAAGACCGGCCGCATCGTCGGCGTGCATCTGGTTGGGGCGCACGCGGCGGACCTCATCCATGAGGCCGCGGTGGCGATGCAGATGGGTGCGACCGCCGAGACGCTGGCCCGGACGGTGCACGCGCATCCGACGATGCCGGAAGGGCTGATGGAAGCGGCCGAGGACGTCGAGGGCTTGGCGATCCATCTGGCGCGGCGGAAGGTCGGCTGATGACTATCCTGAAAGCTCTGGCGATCAACGTCCTGATGCTGGCCCTGACGGTGGGGGTCCTCTACTGGGCGTCGGAGCGGGGGAACGACAATGAGTCGGCGCAAGCCGTCGCCCTCCTGTCACAGGCCGGCTCAGCCGCGATGCCTGTATCGGTCACGCCCGTGTCAGCCAGAGCCGGATCAGTCCCGCGCAGTCTCACCACGTTCCCGCTTGATCTCAATGCCGCCCGCGTGGAAGATTTCATGGAACTGCCGGGCATCGGCGAGAAGCTGGCCCAACGCCTGGTGGAATACCGGAGGAGCCACGGCGGGTTCCGGAGCGTGGAGGAATTGAGGAAAGTGCAGGGCATCGGGGAAAAACGTATGGAGCGACTGCGCCCGTTGGTCAGGATGGCGGAGACGCCATGAACGAAGTGCAGCGGCAGCTCGCCCTCATCGCGCGCGGGGCCGTCGAGATCATCTCCACGAAGGAGCTCGAGGACAAGCTCGCGGCGTCGCTCAAAGACCGGCGGCCGCTCCGCATCAAGGCCGGCTTCGACCCCACCGCGCCTGACCTCCACCTCGGGCACACCGTCCTCATCCACAAGCTCAAGCACTTTCAAGACCTGGGCCACGAAGTGATCTTCCTCATCGGCGACTTCACCGGCATGATCGGGGACCCGTCCGGCGTCTCGGAGACCCGCAAGCCGCTGACGAAGGAGGAAGTGCGGCAGAACGCCAAGACGTACGAGCGGCAGATCTTCAAAATCCTGGACCCCCAACGGACCATCATCGACTTCAACAGCCGCTGGATGAATACTCTCACGGCCGAGCAGCTCATCCACCTGAGCGCGCACTACAGCGTGGCCCGGATGCTCGAGCGCGACGATTTCCACAAGCGCTATCGCGACCAGAAGCCCATCAGCATCCATGAGTTCCTGTACCCGCTGGTTCAGGGGTACGACTCGGTGGCGCTGGAAGCGGACGTCGAGCTGGGCGGCACCGACCAGAAGTTCAACCTGCTCGTCGGGCGGGAACTACAGCGCGCCTACGGCCAATCACCGCAGGTTGTGCTCACGATGCCCCTGCTGGAAGGCACCGACGGCGCGCGCAAGATGAGCAAGAGCCTCGGCAACTACATCGCGCTGGAGGACCCACCCGGCGAGATGTTCGGCAAGCTCATGTCCATCTCGGACACGCTCATGTGGCGGTACTACGAGCTGCTGACAACCGAAGATCTAAATGCCATCAAAGCCACGCATCCGATGGAGGCCAAATTGAATCTCGCCTATACCATCGTGGCCCGCTATCACGGCCCCTCTGCCGCTGCTGATGCGCGTGCCGAGTTTCGACGAAAGTTCAGCGAGCGGGAATTCCCGGCGGAATCGGCGGAGCGCAAGGTGCTGTCGGCCGAACCCACGCCGCTGGTCGTCGTGATCGCGAAGGCCGGGCTTGCGCCCAGCAAGACCGAAGCGCGGCGGCTGATCGCGCAGGGCGGCGTGGAGCTGGACGGCGAGAAAGTGACCGACGGCGACCGCGTCCTGCCGGGCGAGCCCGGGCGGGAGTATCGGTTGAAGGTCGGCAAAAAGCGGTTTGCCGTCATCCGCTTCGAAGCCAAATCGTGACGCTGGTGCATTGACTTGTTTCCGCGGCCTAGAGGATAATCTTTTTACTTCAGGGGCGGGAGTAGCGCAGCGGTAGCGCAGCGGCTTCCCAAGCCGTCGGTCGCGGGTTCAAATCCCGTCTCCCGCTCCAACTTTTTTTCTCACTTGAAGGTCAAGGTCACTTTGAACCTGCGACCGGGAGTTTCGAAGAGGGTATGCCCCCCCGATGTCTTTCTCGGTGGCCGCCGCCATCGCGAACCGGACGCGTGCCCGGTCGGACGATGTGTCGCGTGGTGGGCTAAATAACGCGCTTATTGCACTTAGTGGAATGAACGTGAGACCGAAGAAGAAGCGATGGTACATAACGCTGAGTGCCCTCGCCGTGGCGGGCGCGCTGCTTGTCCCGACAGTACAGGCTCAGGCACCGCCACAGCAGCAACGGCCGGACGTCCTGTTGGAGCAGCAACGGAAACAGCAAGAGCAGCAGAAACAGCAAGAGCAGCTCACCCAGCCCAAGGCCCCTCCGCAGATCGAGAAGCCGCCCCCCGCGCGTCCGCCGACAGGCACCGAGGCGAAGGTCAAGGTCACGCAGTTCAAGTTCAGCGGCAATACCGTCTTCAGTACCGACGAGCTTGAACCGATTGTCGCTCCGGTGATCGGGAAGACGCTGACCCTCCGTGAGCTCACTGAAGTGGCCGGTCAGGTGGCCGAATATTACGCGGCTCAGGGATACATCCTGGCCCAGGCCTATCTGCCGCCGCAGGAAATCCGAGGCGGCGTCGTCGAGATCGCCATCCTGGAGGGCAAGATCGGGAAGATCAGCGTCTCGGGGAATACCCGTTACATGATGTCCACAATCCTCCTGGCCATGGAGCCGGTCAGGGGAAAGGGGATCATTCACGAAGCCACGCTTGAGACGGCGCTGAACGAGCTGAACGATTACCCGGGCCTCAAAGTGCGCGCCGCCCTCAAGCCCGGTGAGACGCGCGGTACGACCGATCTGGAGCTGACCGCCAAGGAGCGGATCCCGTACACCTCCACGACGGACGTCAATAACTATGGCTCGCGGCTGACCGGTCCCTGGGTGTACAGCGAAGAAGTTGGTCTCGGCAATCTGGCCGGCGTCGGTGATAACCTGACCCTCAAGGGATTGAAGTCCAACTCCAGGCTCTTTCTCACCAACGTTACGTACCTGATCCCAGTGACGCGCTTCGGGACCAAGTTCCAGGCTTCCTGGTTTCATACGGAGAACGTCCTTGGCGAAGAGTTTGCCCCGTTCCGGCCCACCGGCCGGGCCGACATCGTCTCAACAGATGTTCTCCAGACCATCACGCGGACCATGGCTTTGAGTCTGACGGCGTTCGCCGGGTTCGATTTTAAGACCATTCGTAATCTGCTCACCTCGACAGGGCCGTCTGCCGTGCTCTTCAGCAAGGATGAGCTTCGTATTTTCCGGTTGGGCGTCCGAGGCGATTATCGTGACCCCTTCCTGGGTCGGACCTACTTTGGCGCTACGTGGCATCATGGTGTGGATATCTTGGGCGGGTCCAGTCAAGACGCACCGCAGACGAGTTTCCAGATTACGGACCTCTCCGGCAACGTGCATGGGGCTGGTCCGGGAAATTTCGACGAGGCGACGTTGGACCTGGCACGTTTCCAATCATTGGGCCTGCCGTTTCTCCAGGGCCTGCCGGTCCTGCCGACGGTGCTGAACGACAGCTACCTGATCTTGCGCGCCACGGGCCAGGTCGCCAGCGATCGCCTCCTTTCTCCAGAACGCTTAGCGATTGGCGGATACTACACGGTGCGCGGTTACCCGGTCGCCGAGCGGATCGGCGACAACGGCTATGCGGCCACGGTCGAGATGGTCGTGCCGATACCCTCATCGGCCACGGTTCCCTTCAGCAACCAACCCTGGAAGGAAATGTTTCAATTGGCGGCGTTCGTGGATCATGGGCACGTCTATGCGACCCCGCTCTCAGTGCCTCAAGGCGGATACGGAGCCCTGACCGGTGCAGGCGGAGGTCTGCGGATCAACATCCCGTTCGGAGTGCCGCAGCCGGTGGATCGTGGTATCCTGACGCTCAAGGTCGACTGGGCTTCGGCCATCGGGCGGCCACGTCCGAGCAGCCGTGATGAAGGGATTACCGGCCCCGGCTTTCCCGGCGTTCTCTACGTGAGTGCTGCCATGAGGTTCTAAGGGAGCGCCGAATTTGTCATCTGTTGTCGTCTTGTATCATATATTCTTCTTACGGATAGGCCAATATCTGTTAGCTGACTATCTATAGGGATAGGAAGACACCATTGCAAGGATGGTACAGTGGTATCAGTAGCTTCGCAGGCCTTTCAAGAAGTTAAAAGTTTTCTAATACTTCCAACTGCCCAGCCTTCTTAAGCCGCCAGAGTCTCACCGGCACCAGTATTGCATTTATTACGTACTACGTTTCGTAGGGGAATAGCCTGCCTAATGAGAAAAATCATTGATTGATGGTTCCAGCATCGATACTCAGCTCCTCTGTTTTTAAGGAGGTTCCTTCATGACCGGTTGGAAAGCCAAGTCACTGCGTCGAGAGAATCTGAAGAGGAGGCGCACTCCGGCAGTGCGAATGAAACTCACCTTAGAGAGATGGGCTAGAGGCTTGGCCGCCGCCGGCCTAGTGATCGCCGCCTTGTCCCCCCTCACCACTTGGGCCTTGCCGCAAGGCGGGACCGTCTCCGCCGGCTCAATGAATCGGTCCACTTCCAGCAGCCTAGCGCGGCGTCCATCGCACTGAACCGGGTCGCCGGCCAGGATCCCAGCGCGATTTACGGCTCGCTGTCCGCCAACGGACAGCTCTTCTTGATCAATCCCAGCGGCATCCTCTTCGGGTCGAACTCTCGTGTGGACGTGGCCGGGCTCACCGCCAGTACGCTGAACCTCACGAACCAGGACTTCCTCGCCGGCCGTTATAGCTTCGCTCAAGTTCCTGGCGTGCCCAACGCCGCAGTGGTGAACCAGGGCGTCATCACGGCGGGACCGGGAGGCTATGTCGCGCTGCTCGGCGCGGCGGTCAGGAACGAGGGCGCGATCCAGGCTAACCTCGGATCCATTGCCCTGGCTGCCGGCAAGGCCGCCACATTAGATATGCGCGGCGACGGACTGATCGAGTTCGTCGTCACGGACACAGTTTCCGGTTCCGTGGCAGGCCTTGATGGCAAGAGCTTGGCCTCCTACGTTTCTAACACCGGCACCCTTCAGGCCGATGGCGGCATGGTCACGCTCACTGCCAACGCAGCGGTGGATGTGATCAAGTCTGTGGTGAACCAGGAAGGCGTGATCCGGGCGCAGAGCATGACCGACCGCAATGGCATCGTCGTGCTCTCCGGCGGCGCCGAAGGCATCGTCAGTGTATCCGGCACCATTGACGCCTCCGGCACCCAAGCTGGTCAGACGGGTGGTACGATCCAGGTGCTGGGTGATAAGGTCGGCCTGTTCGGCGGGCACATCAATGCTTCCGGCGATGCCGGTGGCGGCACGGTGCTGGTCGGTGGCGATCTCCATGGCCAAGGCACCGTTCAAGACGCCTCATACACTTACGTAAGCCCTAATGCGACGATTAACGCCGATGCCCTTACCACTGGTAACGGCGGCAAGGTCGTGGTCTGGGCGAACGATGGGACGCAGTTCTACGGCAACATCTCCGCGCGAGGCGGCGCCCAGGGCAGGGACGGCGGTTTCGTCGAGGTATCGGGCGAGCACTACCTGGATTTCCGAGGAATGGTTGAACTCACTGCGCCCAATGGCACAGCGGGTACGCTCTTGCTGGACCCAGGTACCATTACGATAGTGCATGATAATGGTACTGATGCTGATACAAACATTTTCCAAACTTCTTTTTCGGATAACCCCATGTTTGCGACTACCCCTGCAACCCTTCTCGATAGCACAATCAACAGGCAGTTGGGTGGGAGTAATCTCAAGATTTATACTAACAGCGGCGACATTACAGTTGACTCCATCAATTATGGCACCGTCGCGATTGGACCGGCGTTCGCTCCAATCCCCGGCCCGTCTAATGGTAATACCCTGACGTTAATCTCTCCCGGGAATATTTCGTGGAACGCAGGGTGGTCGTACACGAACAACGGGCAGCTCACGCTTCACGCCCCTAGCGGCAGTATCTCGGGCACCGGCACGCTTACGATTGGAGGGACTTCGCCGCTCTTATTGCAGGCTTCGACCGGCATCGGCTCTTCCGGTACACCTATAGCCACCTCCGGCGTATCCGATCTCGCGGCAATGACCGCGACGGGTGGGATCTTCATCAGTGAGAGTTCGAGCGGGAATGTCAACATTACCTCCCTGACCAATCCAGCCACAGCGTCCGCAGTGAATGGACTGTCGACGACGACCAGCGGGGATATATCGCTCACGAATTCGGCGGGCAACATTACGGTGGCGCAGCCTATAAGTGCCGCGGGTGGCGGCAATGTGAGCTTGACGAGTTCTGGCGCGGTGAGTGAATCGGGCGCCGGTACAATCAGTGGTGCGCTGTTGACGACGAGTTCAGTGGGGGGCACGGCGCTGAACGGGGCCAACACGGTCGGCAGCTTCAACGCGACGAACACGACGAGCGGGAACGTCAGCCTGACGAACACTGCGGCGCCGCTGACGCTCACGGGGGTCAGTCAGCCAGGCGGCAACCTGACCATCATGAACACCGGCGCGATCACGCAGAGCGGCGTGCTGACGGTGTCCGGAACCTCAAGCTTCAGCGCTGGCGCAAACCCGATCACGCTCACGAACGCGGGCAACATGCTGACGGGGGCGGTCTCGCTCAATAACAGTGGGGCGAACAACGTAGTTTTGACGAACAATACGGCGACGGTGCTGAGGACCTCGGCGGTGGGCAGCGGCACCCTGGCCGTTACCTCAAACGGAGCGATCACGCAGACGGGGGCGCTGACGCAGGCGGCGAGCGCGGGCACGGCCACGTTCAACGCCGGAGCCAATGCGATCACGCTGACGCAGGCAGGCAATGATTTTACGGGGGCGGTGTCGGCAAGCAACAGCGGCGCAAACTCCATCCAGTTGAGGGACGCAAACGCGATTGCCGTGGGCACAATCACGGCTGGCGGCGGTGTGACGATAAATGCTGGTACTCAAATATCACCAGGCGGCGGCGGCAACATCACGGCGTCGGGCCTGATCATCTTGACTGAGACTGGTGGGGTTGCCAAGTCGACGAATCCGCTGCTGACTACACCCTCTGTTACATGTACCCGTGCTGGGGGTACCTGTAATGCAGAGGGCCCGTTCTTTGAATTTGTGAACGGTCAGACAGGTTCTTCGATCAGTAGCGAGCTAGAGGATGAATTTGAGGCGTTTTTCCTCAATGAGGAAACCGGTCGCAGACCATTTCGGGCCAAGCGAGAGGAGTTGCTGACCAGCGGCATCCTGCCGAAGAACATCTTCAAATCGCTGGCTTCTGAGATCATTGAGGTCGTCGGCGGAGCCAAAGGCTTTGGCGAGCGTAAAAGAGGAGAGCCGGTCGGCGTGAAGATCCATGATTCTGACCGGGAGGGTAGTCGGCCAGAGAAGGATGGCCTCAAACGGCAGGACGAATCTAAGGAAAAAAAGAAGGACAAACAGCATGAGAAGCCGCAGTAACAAAATCAGAAGAGTTCTGTATCCCCACCCGGCCGAGTCTAGGCAGCAGCGCCACTGATCGTACCAAGGCTTTTGGAGCGGAGGAAGGTTTGTCGCTGGTCGGCGTCTTGCAGTGTCTGCAGTCGGGCGGTATGCTGTGTCGAACCGGAGTAACCCTCGACACGAATAGGGGGAACCCTAACGGCGATGCAGCGTGCGGGTCTGGCAGGGTGGCTGATCATAGCGGGGCTATCCGGCTGCGCGGCGGGCATCCTGCCTCCCTCTGAATCGACCATCGCCATCCTGCAGTCCTACCGGAACCAGCTTGATTCGCGCGTCGCTTCTGGACACCTGCCCCGCGCCCAAGCTCGAGACCTGTTGTATGCCAAATTGGTGGAGATCCAGCCGCCCTTGCCCAATCTGGGAGACCTGATGGAGTTTCGTAAGCAGGTCGAGGTCCAGGTGGAGGCTAAGGTGCTTACGCCGGAGCAGGCCGAAGCTAAGCTCGCGGCCAACGAGTCGGAGATGATGACCCGCTGGGAAGAGATGGCCGCCAAGTATGCTCGGGAGCAACGCGAGTTCGACAGGCTCAAGAAAGAACAGGAGCGCGGGTTCCAGCAACAGCAGATGCCCGTGGGTGGTCGTCCCTTTTAGCCAGTTCCTCAACCGTGAGAGCCATAGTGTTGCATCGACTGGCTAAACCGCCTTCTTGATTTTCCCGCTGCGGATGCACCGGGTGCAGACGAGCAAGCGTCGCGTGGCGCCGTTCACGAGCGCCCGGATGGTTTGCAGGTTCGGACGGAAGACGCGCTTGGTGCGGTTGTTGGCGTGGCTGACGTTGTTGCCGACCGCTCGCGTCTTCCCGCAGATCTCACATGCCCTGGCCACGGTGGTTCTCCTGATGGTTGCTCCAACGGGGCTGCATGCTAGCACATGCGCGTCTTCCCTGACAAGGGCGTGCTGGAGCAAACGACCCTTCTGTATTGATCTTTACGGTCGAGATGGTGAGAATGGCCGCACGTTACGGCCATGGATAACTTGAAAGAGATCATCCTACGGATCGCCCGCCCGGTTGAGTACGCCACCCGGAGCGGGACGCACGGTCTTTCCGCCCTCAAGGATCTCGGCAGGTTTGTTTCCCAGCAGGTCGTGACCGCCCTCGGACACTCCGTCCATCATCCCAGCGTTGAAGCGGACTTGCTCCACTTGGTGCATCTCTTCTCCGACTACGAGACGCTCGGACCTGACCTCCGTGGCCGCCGGATCGCCGAAGCCAAGGTGGTGTTGAACCGTCTCCTCCGCTCGGTGGAAGAGTCGGCAACGTCTTCTTCCAGACCGGCGAAACCAGCGCACCGGCTCTGGGAGTTGCCAATCCAATACGTCCGGGGCGTGGGGCCCAAGAAGGCAGAAGTGCTGGCGCGCGCCGACATCCACACGGTAGAGGATGCCGTCTGGTCGCTGCCGTGGCGCTATGAAGACCGGACGCAGGTCCGGTCCATCGGGAGCCTGATCCCCGGCCAGGAGGCGGTCGTCGCCGTCGAGATCCGGTCCGTCAAGCTCGCAGTCACCGCCCACCAGCGCCGGAAACTGGTCGAAGCGACGGTGGCGGATAAGACCGGAAGCCTGTCCCTTGTGTGGTTCAACCAAGCTTATCTGGCGGAGACCTTTCAAGCCGGCCAGCATCTGATGCTCTACGGGCTGGTCAAGGCGCGGAGCGGGCGGTGGACGCACCTGCAGATGGAAAATCCGGCCTTCGAGATCCTGGAGGGCGGGGAAGAGGTCGGTCGTCATCACGACTTGGTCCACATGGGCCGCATCGTGCCGATCTATCACGGTCGGGAGACCAAGACACGGATGATGCCCAGCGACCGGATCCGCGCCATCATGAAGGGACTCGTGGACCAGTACGCCGACGGCGCTGTCGATGCCTTGCCGGCCGAGATCGTCCGCGGGCGGCGGCTCATGGCGTTCGGGGAAGCGATCAAGGCCGTCCATTTCCCCGCTGCGAAGGCGAACCTCGAGGACCTGAACCGTGGCCGGACTCCGGCGCATCGCCGGTTCGCGTTCGAGGATTTTTTCCTGCTGGAGCTAGCCCTGGGGCAGAAGCGCGAGGCGGTCCAGCGGGAAGCGCGCAGCCTGGCCTACGACCAGGAGACGCTGCTGCCGCGGCGGTTCCTGGACTCGTTGTCCTTTCGCTTGACGGAGGCGCAGTTTCGCGTTTTGCAAGACATCCGCCGCGACCTCGCGAGTCCTCATCCGATGAACCGCTTGATCCAAGGCGACGTGGGCTGCGGTAAGACGGTCGTGGCCACGGTAGCGATGCTGATGGCCGTGGGCTCTGGGTTGCAAGCGGCTCTCATGGCCCCGACCGAGATCCTGGCCGAGCAGCACTACCTGAACTTGCATGGGCTGCTGGAGCCGCTCGGCGTCTCGTGTGTGTTGCTGGTCGGGGGGCGCGGGAAGAAGCGCGAGGGGGCCCTGGCCGCCATCGCCGACGGGTCGGCAGGGATCGTGATCGGCACGCACGCCCTGATCCAGCAGAGGGTCCGGTTCCACAAGCTCGGGCTGGCCGTCATCGACGAGCAGCACAAGTTCGGGGTGCTGCAGCGCGCGACCCTCAAGGAGAAAGGCTACGCGCCCGACGTGCTGGTCATGACGGCGACCCCCATCCCCCGGACTCTGGCGCTGACCGTGTACGGCGATCTGGACCTCTCCGTGATTGACGCGATGCCGCCGGGCCGCACGCCAATCCGCTCGCTCTTGTTTGCGGAAGGCCAGCGGGCGCGGGCCTACCGCCTGATCGAGGACGAGCTGGCGCAGGGCCGGCAGGCCTACGTGGTGTTCCCGCTGGTGGAGGAGTCGGAGAAGGTGGACCTGCAGGCGGCGATCACGGGAGCCGAGCGGCTGCAGCGGGAGGCGTTCGCGAAGTGGACGGTCGGGCTGATCCATGGCCGGATGAAGGCCGAGCAGAAGGACCGCGCCATGGCGGACTTCAAAGCCGGCCGCATCCAGGTGCTGGTGGCCACGACGGTCATCGAGGTGGGCATCGACGTGTCCAACGCCACGGTGATGCTGATTGAGCATGCCGATCGCTTCGGCCTGGCCCAGTTGCATCAGCTCCGGGGACGGGTCGGCCGCGGGGCGCATCAGTCGTACTGCTTCTTGATGGGGCCGCACCGCTTGTCGGAGGAGGCGCGGCGCCGCCTTGAGGCGTTGGTCAAGAGTCATGATGGCTTCGTGATCGCCGAGGAGGATCTGCACATCCGCGGGCCTGGCGAGTTCTTTGGGACCCGGCAGTGGGGCCCCTCCGATCTGCGGGTGGCCAATCTCATCCGCGACGCCAAGATCCTGGAAGAAGCCAGGGAGGAAGCGACGCGGTTGCTCCAGCGGGATCCCTCTCTCGCGCGACCGGAGCACGCAGAACTCAAAGCGGCCCTGCTCCGCCGGTGGCGAGCGAAACTTGATCTGGCTGGAGTATCCTGACGGGACTATGATTTCGCGATTCCGCCGATTCAAAAACGATCTCCGCACGGGATGGGCCCAGGTGCGTCAGGGCACCGCCAAGGCCGCGGACCAGTCGCTCGAGGAGATGGAGCTTCTGCGCCTGAAGTTCCAGCTGTACAAGGTGGAGGACCAGATCAAGGAACACCTGCGGGCGGCTGGCGAGCGGGCGTTCCAATTGATCGAGCGGAAGGGCAGCGGGGTGCTGGAGGACAAGGAGATCCAGGACCTGTTTGCCAAGGTGGACCAGCTCAAGCAGGAAGAGGCGCGCATCCGGTTCGAGATGGACCAGATCAAGGAACGAGGGTGAACGACGGCATGCCGATCTACGCGGGCATCGATATCGGCACGCTGACGCTGCGGTTGCTGATCATCCGGATTGGAGACGATGGGCGGCTGCACGAACTCGCTTCGGATCGACGCATCGTCCGGTTGGGCGAAGGCCTCCAGCCGAGCCGCCGTCTGCAGCCAGCCCCGATGGCGCGCGCGCTGGAGACGATCGCCGAGTGGATGTCAGCGATCAAGCGGGCCGGTGCGTGCGAGGTTGTGGCGGTGGCCACGAGCGCCGTGCGCGACGCCGTCAACCGCGACGAGTTTCTCGGGGAGGTCAAGCGCCGCAATGGGCTGGATGTGGAGGTCGTCTCGGGCGAGGAGGAGGCCCGGCTGTCGCTCCTGGGCATCCAGTCCGGCCTGCCAGCCGGCGTGGAGCGGTTCGTGGCGCTGGACATCGGGGGCGGGAGCACCGAATTCATCACCGTCGCGCCCGGACAGGCTCCCGCGATGGTGTCGGTGGATGAAGGGGTCGTCCGCCTCACCGAGGAATGCCTCCGGTCCGATCCGGTGCGGGCGGATGAGCTTGCAGCGGCGCGCGCCCGCATTGCCCGGCATTTGGATGTCGTCGAGGCGAAGCTCGGGTCGCTGGCCGGCTACCGCCTCGTCGGGACGGCCGGCACCATCACAACGCTGGCAGCCATGGACCAGCGCCTTGCGGTCTATGCCCCGCTCCGGATCCACAACTACCGGCTTTCCGTGAAAGCCGTGCGGCGGATCTTGGCTGATCTGATCGCTCGCACGCACGCCCAGCGGCGCGAGCTCGTCGGCTTGGAGCCTGGTCGTGAAGACCTCATACTGTCCGGCACGTTGATCCTGGCGGAAAGTATGGAACGGTTCGGCTTTGCCGACTGTCTCGTCAGCGACTACGGCCTCCGCGAGGGCGTCCTCATCGATCGCTGGCAGAAATCCAAGGGGTAAACCGCATCATTGCTGGAGCGGAGCTTGGTGGTGCTTCGGGTGGGACATCGCGGGGCCGCCGGGCACGCGACAGGGAACACGCTGGCGTCCATCGCCAAGGCCCTCGCGTTGGGCGTCGACTTCGTCGAGATCGATGTCCGGGCGACGCGAGACGGCCACCCTGTCGTGTTCCATGATCGCCGGGTGGACGGCACGACTGACGGATCCGGTGCGGTCATCGAGCTGACCCTCGAAGAGATGTTACGGTTACGAACGGACGACGGCCAGCCCATTCCGACGCTGGATGAAGCACTCGCGGTCATCAACAACCGCGCCGGACTCATGCTCGACATCAAGTCCCCCGGGATCGTCAAACGGGTCTGTGCAAGCGTGACCGGAAACAAGGTTGTTCGGCCCGTCATGTACGCCTCGTTTCTCCATGCCGAACTGCTCGCGGTCAAGCGTCTCGCCTCCGGGGCTCACACCATGGCCCTGCTGGATAGCGTGCCTGTGCACCCGACGGCTTTTGCGCAAGACGCCGGGGTCACCCACGTCGGAGTGGGGATTGACTGCTTGACCGGCGAATTCGTCAGCGCGTTGCATCAAGAAGGGCTGCGCGTCTTCGTCTATACGGTCAACGAGCCATCGGACATCGCGTGGGTCCGATCGCTGGGTGTGGATGGCATCATTTCGGATTTTCCGGAGAGGATCTGACGCGCGGACGAGAGGGACAGCCATGACCGACAAGCAGCGCTGGCTGATCGTCTTGCTCTATGCCGCGGCGATGGCCTATGTCGAGTCCGCGGTGGTCCTGTACCTACGGACCATGGTTGGCCACGTGGACCCGTATCAACCCGACCCGGTGATGTTACCAGAGGGTTTGGTCCGCGCGGAGATGGTCCGCGAAGCGGCCACATTGATCATGCTGTTCGCTGTGGGCTGGCTGGCCGGCCGGACGTGGCGTAGCCGCCTGGGCTACACGCTGGTCGCCTTCGGCGTCTGGGACATCCTGTACTATGTCTTCCTGGTCCCGTTGAGCGGCTGGCCTCGCTCGCTCCTGGATTGGGACATCCTGTTCCTGCTGCCGCTGCCGTGGTGGGGGCCGGTGCTGGCCCCGGTCAGCATCGCCGTGCTGATGGCCGTGGCGGAACGTTGGTCAGTCTGTTCGATCGCCCGGAGTGCGCGCTCTGGCCGGGTCCCTGGGCGTGGGTAGCGAGCCTCATCGGCGTCGCGCTGGTGCTGTACGTGTTCATGGCCGACGCCATTCGGGCGGCCGGCGGCGGAGCCGAAGCGGTCCGCCACGTGCGGCCGATCCAGTTTAACTGGCCGGTGTTTGTGGTGGCCTGGCTGTTGCTGGCCGCCCCGATTGTGGACCTGTGCCGGCAACAGTGGGGCCGCCGTTTGACCAAAGAGGCTGATAGTGACAGACTGGACGACTCCAGGGAACCCTGAAGGTGCGCGGATCCATGAGCATTCTCGTTGTTGATGACTCGCCGGAAACCCGAAGCGCGCTGCAGTTGATTCTGGAAGACGCCGGGTATCAGCAGGTCCTGGTGGCGGAATCCGCACACGAGGCGTTTCAGCGTCTCGGCCTAGCTAATGCGAGTGCTCCTGCCGATGTCGAGTTGGTCTTGATGGACATCATGATGCCCGATATGGACGGGGTGGAAGCGTGCCGCCGGATCAAGGCGGACAAACGCTATCGGGATCTGCCCATCCTCATGGTGACGGCGATGAAGGCGGGGGCATTCCTGGCGACGGCGTTCGCCGCCGGGGCTGTGGACTACGTCACCAAACCGATCAAGCGGTTGGAGCTGCTGACACGGATGAGCTCGGCCTTGAAGCTCAAACGCGAAATGGACCGCCGCAAGGCCCGGGAAGAGGAGTTGGAGCAGGCCATGCAGGAGATTAAGGTCCTGCGTGGGATCCTGCCCATCTGTGCGCAATGCAAGAAGATTCGTGACGAGCGCGGTCAGTGGTACACCGTGGAAAGTTACATCAAGGGCCATACCGAGGTGGACTTTTCACACGTGATCTGCCCGGACTGTTTGGACAAGCAATTTCCCAGGTAACGAACCGGCCGGAACTGCGACTAATGGGTAAGGAGGAACGCCCGTGACGCGGAGAACCTTTCTGAAAGCCGGCCTGGCGCTGGGGCTCGGCATCACGGCGAAGGCCCTTGGTATAATGCCGGGACTGGCCAAGGAGTCGGGACATATGTATCAGGTGACGAAGACGGACGAAGAGTGGCGGCGGCTCCTGACGCCAGAGCAGTACCGGGTGCTGCGCCAGGAAGGGACGGAGCGGCCCTTTGCCAACAGCTACTATGCGAA
>VBOK01000139.1 GCA_005877565.1 Nitrospirota bacterium | reverse complement strand
CCCTTGGGTGTTGGGCAAGACCTTGACCAGCTTAGCTCCCGCCGTGACGCAGCGGTCTAACTCATCAAGCGCGTCTCGTCTCTGCGGGTTGATGGAAACGCCCGGCAGAAATTCATTCGGATACGACCGGGCGAGATTCAAGACGTAATCATTGCCGACCAGAAATTCCGTTTTCTCGGCATCCAACATGCCGTTTGCGTCGTACACGCCATCCATGCCGAGAAGGACGGCCTTCTTGACATACTGGGACTTGCGGAGTTCCAAGAGCAGACCCTCCACGTATTTCTGATTGGACCGTGCCGCATCCTCGATCGGCAGGCGATGCTTCCAGCGTAGGTATCTGAAAAGCGGACTGTTGAGGAGCCTGGGAGAGATGTAGCAGCCGTTGTCTGTAGTCCTGAGCGCCGCCAAGTGAACATGGCAATCAATCACCCGGTCTCTCCGTCTCGACCTTGCGCAACCAGCGGTAGGTCCGGCCCAGCAGTCGGGCGGCGGCTGTCTTGTTGCCTGCATGTTCCTTGATGGCACGCCGGATGAGCGCCCATTCAATGCGCTTGATGAGGCCGGTGAGCCCGTGCCCATTCTTGACCGCCTGGACGATGAGCGGCCACTCGACCCGGTCCATGAGATCGTCGAACCCTCGGGCGGAGATGGTTTCGGGCGCCTCGCGGATGAACGGCGGCAGGAGGTCGGGCCCGACCATGGCGGTTTTCGGCCCGGCGAGGGCGACGGCGCGCTCGATGACGTTCTCCAGTTCGCGGATGTTCCCGGGCCAGCGATAGCGGACCAACACCTCGAGAGCTTCGCCGGTCAACCCCTTGACGGCTTTCTTCTGCGTTGTGGCATGCCGGTCAAGCAGGCGCTGGGCGATCAGCGGGATGTCCTCGACCCGTTCCCAGAGCGGCGGGATGTGGAGGGGAAAGACATTGAGCCGGTAGAACAGGTCTTGGCGGAACTTCCGCTCGGCGACGAGCGCTTGCAGATCCTGGTTGGTGGCGGCGATGATCCGGACGTCCACCTTGATGTCCTCGTGACCGCCTACCCGCTGGAGCTCCCGTTCCTGCAGGACCCGCAAGAGCTTCACCTGCATGGCCGGTGAGATCTCGCCGATCTCATCCAGGAAAAGCGTGCCGCCGTTGGCCTGCTCGAACTTTCCCTTCTTCTGCGTCACGGCCCCGGTAAAGGCGCCCCGCTCGTGCCCGAAGAGCTCGGATTCTAATAAGTTTTCCGCCAGCGCACCGCAATTGATCGCGAGGAACCGTCCGGCCCGCCGCGGACTGAGCTGGTGGATCAGCCGCGCTGTCTGTTCTTTGCCGGTTCCAGTCTCACCGGTGATCAGCACGGTAACGTCGGACTGCGCGACGCTCCGCACGAGACCGAACAGGTCCTGCATGGGGCGGCTCTTGCCCACCAACCCTCCCGTTTCCGTTGCCCCGTACAGCTCCTCTCGAAGATGCTTGTTCTCCTCACGCAGCTCGCGGTTGCGGATGATGATCCCGAGCACCCGTCGCTGCGTGGCCTGCAATCCAGCCAGGTGATCGAACAGCAGCCGCGAGATCACGCCCTTGGTGGCCCGGTCCGGCACACTGCCCGCTTGCCACCGCACCGCCTCGGGCGCGGAACGCTCCCGCCACTGGAAACGATACCGTGTGTACGGAGCGTCGTAGATCGTTCCCTCATGCAAGACATACTCCAACGACCCGGCGCGCAACACACCCGCCTGTTCGATCCGGAGAGCCCGGAGGTGTTCATTCGAGCGGCTCGCTGGACGATCAGCGGCGTAGGCTTGTCCTTCTTCCCAGCCGGCGGCCGGTTCAACTTCCATCCCGAACGTCCGGGCCGTCGCTACTGTTCTGCCGGTCTTTCCCTCCTTGATCAGCCAGGCGGTCGGAGCGTTCCTGGGTCCTTCAGGTTTCAGCACGTAGGCCTCACCGAACTCGGCGACAATGGTCGCTAGGCGCAGTTGTGAGTACTGCTCTTCGCAGGACGCCGATTCCACGAACGGGTAGAGCTGGGAGAACCCCTCGATGTTGCCCCTGACCAGCAGGCTGTTCCCGATCTGCGGATCGACCGGGGGCAGAAACCGGACTAGCACGTACAGGGTGTGCGCCTCGTCAGGGCGGGCGAAGGCCTGCATGCGGAGGTAATTGCTATAGGCTGATGCCCAGAGCCCGGAGCAGCGGACGGCCGTGTCCACATCATCAAGGTACCGGGCGATGGTCTCCATCAGCGTCGGCTCCCGCTTGTCGGATGAAGTGAAGTAGGCCAGGGCCGCGCGGTAGGTCACATCCTTGCACCCGCTCGCTTCCTCGCTGCGGTGGATCAGCTCGCGGAGCACCACGTGCGGGACCCAGTTGTTCGGATCGAGGAGGAAGACCTTTGGGTCACGGATGTGGTCGAACCCCTCCACCACCCCAATGACCCGGTGGTAATCGATTCGGTCACCAATCCCCGGCAGGCTGTCCAAGTGGCGGATCACCATGCCGGTCAAAAAGCACGTGACCCACGGGTCGACGACCGGCTCGTCACTCTTTGTCGAGGCCATAGTCTTTGATCTTGGTGAGCAGCGTCTTGTAGCTGACCTGCAGGATCTCGGCCGCTTTGGTCTTGTTGCCGCCGGTCTCGCGCAGGACCTTCTCGATCATCTTGGCCTCCACAGCCCGGGAGGCCGCGCTGCTGGCTTCCTGGAGGCTCCCTCCCGCCAGCGCGCCTTCCTCGGCCGACCGCGCCAGCGCGCGCAAGCCGATGTGCTCGGGGAGGATCTCGCGGCCGTCGCAGAGAATGACGGCCCGTTCGATGCAATTCTGCAGCTCGCGGATGTTCCCCGTCCACGGATGGTGCTTCATGACCTCCACCGCTTCGGACGAGAGCGTCAGGCCCTCTTTCTTTACTTCCCGGCTGTACATCGCGAGAAAATGTTCGACGAGCAACGGGATGTCCTCCCGGCGGTCGCGCAGCGGCGGGATGACGAGCGGGAACACGTTCAGCCTGTAATAGAGATCCTCGCGGAAGGCATGCTTGGCCACCGCCGCCTGCAAGTCCTTGTTGGTGGCCGCCACGACGCGGACGTCCGCCTTGACCGAAGACGTGCCACCGACCCGCATGAACCGCTCGCCCTCCAGCACGCGGAGGAGTTTGGCCTGGAGTCCCATGTCCATGTCGCCGATCTCGTCGAGGAACACCGTGCCCTTGTCTCCCAGTTCGAACTTTCCGATTTTCCGTCCGGTGGCGCCGGTAAACGAACCGCGTTCATGTCCGAACAGTTCGCTCTCCAGCAACTCCCGGGGGATGGCCGCGCAGTTGATGGCCACGAACGGCCCGTTCTTGCGCGGGCTTAAGTCATGGATCATCCGGGCAAAGAGCTCCTTACCGGTGCCGCTCTCCCCGAGCAGGAGCACGGTCGTGGTGCCAACCGCGACCTTCTTCGCCTTATCCTGCGCTTCCAGCAGGGCGCGGCTCTGGCCGACCATCTTCGCGTACTTTGTCTGCGAGAGCTCTTCCTTGAGGATCAGATTCTCGGTGACGAGCTGCCGGGCCTCCAGCGCCTTCCCGATGATGATCAGGAGATGGTCCGGGTCCACCGGCTTCTGCAGGAAATCGAACGCCCCTTCCTTGACGGCCTTCACGGCGGTCTCGATCGTCCCGTGTGCGGTCATGACGACGACGGGGATCATGGGATTCTCCTCCTTGACGGCTTGCAAGACCTCCACGCCCGACTTCCCCGGCAGCTTAAGATCCGTCAGGACGAGGTCCACTTTCTGCCGCCGAAACTCCTCGATGCCCTTTTCCCCATCGGCCACCAGGACGACCGCATGTCCTTCCATTTCCATGTGCCGGGCCAGCACCTGAGCCATGCGCTCGTTGTCTTCAATAAGCAGAATCGTGGCCATGTCCGTGCCTCAGGCGATCGGTAACAAAATCCGAAAGGTCGTCCCCTTGCGCTCCTGGCTCTCCACATCGATCCGGCCGTTATGCAGCAGGACGATCTTGTGGACCAGCGCGAGCCCCAGGCCGGTCCCTTTCGGTTTCGTCGTAAAGAACGGCAGGAAGATCTTGCCGAGCCGGTCTTGCGGGATGCCGGCGCCGGTGTCGCTGACCCGCACCTCGACTTCACGCCGCCGTCCCAGCGGAGGCCGCAGACCGGCCGACACGGTCAGGCGCCCACCATCCGACATGGCCTCAACGGCATTCTGGACCAGGTTCCCCAGCGCCTGCCGCATCAGCACTTCATCGATGCGGATCCGCGGCACGTCCGGAAAACAGGTCACTTCGACATGGGGATGGGGGGGCGGCACCTGTTCCAGCACCTGCTCGACCACCCGTTGGAGCCACGGTCCCATGTCGACCAGCTTGAGATCGGGGTCTGTCTTCCGCGCAAAATTGAGGAACTGCGTGATCAGATGGTCCATATCTGAGATCACGTGGGTGACGGTCTGGATGCTTTCGTGGACCGGACTGTCGGGCGGGGTTTGTCGGGCGACCAGCTTGGCCGCGCCCAGGATGGTCCCCATCAGGTTGCGGAATTCGTGGGCGATCCCCGCGGACATCTGCCCCAACACCGTCATGCGTTCGCGCATCTCCACCTGCTCCTGCAGCGCCTTGATCTCAGTGAGGTCGGTGCACACGAACGTGGTCCCGATCAGGCCGCCCTCGCGATCCTTCAGCAGCGTGGTGCTCACGCCGATCCAGATCCGCTCCCCGTGCGGCAGGTGCAGCTCGAACTCCTCCCGCGTGATGGCTTCCCCAGTGCTCAGAGACCGGTTCAGCAGCCCCGCGACCGTGCTGTTCACGCCGAAAACCTCGGCGCAAGTCTTGCCGATCACATCCTCCCGGTTGAGCCGTAGTATGCGGCCGGCGGCGTCATTGAAGGTGGTGACCACGCCCTCCCGGTTGAAGGTGATGACGCCGCTCGAGACGCTGCGGAGAATGTTCTCGTTGTAGCTCTCGATTTCCCGCGCCCGTTCCTCCGCCGCTGACCGCAGGCGCTCGAGCTCATGCTCCTTGTCCCGCAGGCGCGCCACGACATCGAGGAAGACATTGTCTTTCACAATCCCGGTCGACGGTGAGGAATCTCGCCGCACAATGCGCGCGAACACGGTGTACAGCAGGACCAGCAGGATGAAACCGCCAAGAACTTTCAGCAGCAGATCGGTCGCCGCGTGCAGATCGGCGGCGCCGGGAGCGCCGGGAACCCGCTGGGGGACCATGAGATGGAACGCGAGGGTCGTGAGAAACAACACTAACAGCAGGGCGGTGAAGATCGCGAACGGATTGCTTCGAGGACGCAGCGCCACGGCTTATCACCTTCCCGCCAGGATTTCACCGTACCAGCCCAGGATCTCCGGGCCGAACAGCATCGCGACCACTGCCCCGAGAGAGAGAAACGGGCCGAACGGGATGTAATCAGAGCGGCTGATCACACGGGTTGCGATCAACCCCACACCGAGGATGGAGCCCAGGAGTCCACCCACGATCACCGTGAGCAGCACCTGCTGCCAGCCCAGGAACGCGCCGATCATGGCCAGCAGTTTGATGTCGCCGCCGCCCATGCCCTCCTTCCCGAACAGGTAGGGACTGATCAAGGCCATGACATACAGCAGGCCGCCGCCTAACACCAGACCGCCGATGCTGTCCCACCAGCGCGGCAAGAGGAGCGTCCCGGCGACAAGCCCGAGCGCGATCCCGGGCAGCGTGATCCGGTCGGGCACGATCATGTGATCCAGATCGATGAAGCTCACGACGATGAGGGTCGAGAAGAGCGCCCCGTACACGAAACCCATGGGGGTCACCCCGAAGCGCCAGGCGATGAAGCCATATCCGGCAGCGTTGAGGGTCTCCACAAGGGGGTAGCGCCACCCGATGCGGGCCCGGCAGCTCCGGCACCGGCCGCGCAGCCAGAGGTAGCTGAGGATCGGAATGTTGTCATACCAGACGATGGCCGTCTTGCATTGCGGGCACTGGGATCCCGGCCGCACGATGGATCCGCGAAGGGGCAGGCGATGGATGCAGACATTCAAAAAGCTGCCGATGACGGCACCGACGAGCACCGCGACCGTCACATGCCACTGGGGACTCATCCCGCCTCCGCCGATAGCTCCCGGACCAGGCCGTCCGCGCGCCCATTGTACGTGAACTCCCTGAAGGGGACAAGGCCGCGGACCGGACCGTGACGCCTTTTCTTATTTACAGCATTTACTTGATTATGTGATACTAATGGTCTTACTGGTAGGGCGGATGATTAGACATCTTTAGCATAAGGAGTTATGCGATCATGGAACGGAAGAAAAGAAACGGAGCCACGTCCTTGACGGACCGCGAGCAGGAAATCCTCCAGTTGATCTGGAACGGCCTCAAAAACCGGGAGATCGGGACACGCCTCAAGATCAGCGTGAAGACCGTCGAAGCGCACCGCGCCAACATGATGAAGAAGCTCAGGGTGTCGAACGCCGCCCAACTCCTCAAAGCCGCCATCGAGGAAGGATTCATCCGGGTCCGGCGGGGCTGACGGGAGCAGTGCCGGCTCGCTGTCGCAGAACCTCGTATAGCACGACCGCCGACGCCACCGAGGCGTTGAGGCTCTGCACGTTGCCCTGTAACGGGATGCGGACCAGCCCATCGCAGTGCCGGGCGACCAGCGGCCGGATCCCTCGACCTTCCCCGCCCACCACTAACGCTACCGGGCCGCGATAATCCACTTCCCAATAGTGTCGAGTCCCTTTCGCATCAAGCCCATAGACCCAGAAGTCCGCCGCCTTGAGCCGTTCGAGGGTCTGCGCGACATTGACGACACGGGCGACGGGAAGATGCTCGATGGCACCCGCCGAGGCGCGGGCCACGGTCGCGGTCAGGCCGACCGCCCGTCGGGTCGGCAGGAGCACGCCCTGCGCGCCGACCGCCTCAGCGGTCCGCACGATCGCGCCGAGATTGTGGGGGTCCTCGATGCCGTCAAGCACAAGCAGGAGAGGCGAGTCATGCCGGCGCGCCGTTTCGAGAAGCTCCTCCAGAGACAGGTAGACCTTCGCCGAGGCGATGCCCACCGCGCCTTGGTGCCGTCCGGAACCGGCCCGCCGATCCAGGTCCTCGCGCGCCTCGAAAGCCACTGGCACGTGGCGAGCCTTGGCCAGCCGCAGAATCTCCTCGACCGCGCGACCCCGACGGCCCTCCTGCAGGAAAATCCGGTGGAGCCCCACGTCCTTCGCCCGGAGCGCTTCGAGCACCGGATGCACGCCGTAGAGCAGGTCGGTCGCAGCCGCGAGGCTCATCGCTTCCAGCGGGTTGTCCCGTCGGGCCGGTCCTCAAGGATGATGCCCTGTGCGGCAAGGGCCTTCCTGATCTCATCGGCCCGAGCAAAGTCTTTTCTGCACCGGGCATTGTTGCGCTCGGCAATTTGGCGCTCGATCTCCGCATCATCGAGTGCAGTCCCGACGGACTCCCTGAACTCCCAGTCTCGCACGGGCACCTGGAAAAGCCCCAGCACATCGCCATAGCGCCGGATTGCCGTGAGCGCCTGCTGCGCAACTGCCGAAGAGAGACCAACAGCGAGTTTCGTATTGAGTTCGCCCCGGAACGTCTGCAACGCGGCGAGTGCGGCCGGCGTGTTGAAGTCATCATCCATGGCACGCTCGAAGTCCGCCGCCACGGTCTTGAGCGCGCTTCTAGCCTCTTCGTCAGCGGCTCCTTTCGACACCGTGATCTCTTCCAACCGCAGAAAGAGGTCGTAGAAGTTATTGAGTCCGGCCCTCGCCTGGCGAAGAGCTTGGTCCGAGAAATCAATGGG
>VBOK01000250.1 GCA_005877565.1 Nitrospirota bacterium | reverse complement strand
TTGACGACAGCATCGGCCTCGCCTTTCAACCCCGTGAGGCTGGCCGGTCCGGCGGGCAACAGCGTCTTTGGTGCGAACCGGGCCACGATCACGGCCAGCTCCTGAGCCGAGACCTTGCCCTTGATGTCCAGGGAGAGGGTGGGGTCCTGCGCGAGGGACGTCACCTCGCCCTGTCCCTCTGTCACCTCCGCCAGACCGTACCGGCCCGTCAGTTGTGCGATGGAAATCCGGTCAGCCGTGACCCGCAGCTTGCCCTTGACATCAGAAAGGGGGACGCGATGGACACCCACCACCGCGCTGCCCCCTGACAGGTCTACTTCCCCCTGGACAGTCAGCCGGCGCTCCTGCTCAGGCACCCACCCTACTTGCAACGAGACCAGTTGCACCGAACCGGCCGCCTGGGCCGTTTTCAAAAACCCCAACGAATGCGATTGGATCACCTCCGCGGGTAGGCTGGCGACCAGGGATTCCAGCTTGAACGGCGTCGTCGTCAATGCGGCCGTGAACGACATTCGGGGGGTGAACAATTTGGCCAGGCCGATGCTGCCCGTGACCGTCGTCCCGCCGCCCGTCGCAGTCAGGTTCTTGATGTCCAGCGCGCGTTCGCCTGTCGCCCAGCGGTACTCGTAGGAGGCCGCCAGATCAACCGGTGGCTGGACTCCGCGCAGGAACACGTTGTCGTTCAGGAACGAGGCGAGCCGCGCCAGGCTCACTCGCTTGGCCTCCACCCGTCCGGTCGCTCTGCCTCCCGCACCCGCCTGCTCGATCGCCTGTCGGGCGACCGCACCCGTCACCGTGATCGTCGCGTCGCCGGTCTCCTGCGGCATCGCGGCGAAGAACCGGTACTCCAGACGCATGCCGGTCCGCTTCACGGTGGTGTTCACATGACGGAACGCAACGGTACGGGGAAGGGCCGAGCCGTAGGTGTCTTCAAATGCGATCTCCCCGTCGGCGATAGACAGCTCCTCGCCCAGCATTGGGGTTGTGAAGCTGGTCGTGTCGGCGGTCGCGGCAAAGAGATCGGAGATGTTCAGCTTGCCGTCGGGACCGCGCTTGATCTTCACCTTGGGCATGTCCAGCGCGATCCGCTTGGCCAGGACCTTGCGCTTCAAGAGCGGAAAGATCCGCAAGTCGATGAAGAGGTGTTCGGTGGAGAGAAACTCGTCCTGGCCGTCCGCTTCGCGAATGACGACGTCATCGAGCGTCATCCGGACGTACGGGAACACCTCCACGTGGGCGCGTTTCATCTCCACTTTTCGGCCAAGC
>VBOK01000042.1 GCA_005877565.1 Nitrospirota bacterium | reverse complement strand
CGACGATCGGGACGGCGACGATCGCGGCGGCCATCGGCGGGGGCGGGCTTGGCGTGTTCATCTTCCGTGGGCTGGCCTCCGTGGACACGGCGCAGATTCTGGCCGGAGCCTTGCCGGCCGCGATCATCGCCCTGCTGGCCGACGGAGGACTCGGATGGGCGGAGAAAAAATTGTCGCCGGCCTGATCGCCGCCGCGGGAGTTGACTGGGTCCTCGGTTGCAGCAAGGAGCGCCTGCTCACCGTGGGCTCGAAGAACTTCACAGAGCAGGTGATCCTGGGTGAGATCGTCGCCCAGCACATGAGCCTCCGGCTGTCAGAACGGGTGGACCGGAAACTGAACCTCGGCGGCACGCTGCTGGCGCATCAAGCACTGGTGAAGGGCGACCTCGCTCTCTATCCCGAGTACACCGGCACCGCGCTCACTGCGATCTTGAAGCTTCCTCTCTCCTCCGATCCTGCCGCTGTCCTGGCCCGGGTACGGAAGGAGTATCAGAAGCGTTTCAACGTGCTGTGGCTCGACCCGCTGGGGTTCAACAACACCTTCGCGATGGTGATCCGCGGGGAGGACGCGCGCAAATACGGGATCGAAACCCTGAGCGATGCGGCCGGACACGCCAACGGGTGGACGCTCGGCGTGGGCTACGAGTTCCAGCAGCGGCGGGACGGCCTGGCCGGTCTGCTCAAGACCTACAAGCTGCCCCTCAAGAGATCGCCCCGAACCATGGACCTGGGCCTGCTGTACCGGGCTCTCGAGCAGAAACAAGTGGACATGGTGGCCGCCAGCGCGACGGACGGGCTGCTATCAGTGCTGGACGTGAAGGTCCTTAAGGATGACAAGCGGTACTTTCCGCCGTATCAGGCGTCGCTGGCCGTGCGGGCCGATGCGTTGGCGAAGCACCCCCCGTTGAAGCGCGCACTGGAGCAACTATCGGGGCTGTTCTCGGATGAGATCATGCGGACGCTGAACTACCAGGTGGACGGCCAGCACCGGCCGGTGAACGAAGTCGCCATGACGTTTCTGCGGGCCGCAGAGTTACTGGCTTAGCCGTCTTGCTGTGCTTTTTCGATCTTGGCCCAGGAGTCCCGCAACGCGACCGTCCGGTTGAAGACGAGCCTGCCCGCGGCGGAATCAGGGTCCACGCAGAAATAGCCCTGCCGCTCGAACTGATACCGGCTGCCAGGCTGCACGCCCGCGAGGCTTGGTTCTACCTTCACTCCTCTCAGACGCTCCAGTGAGCTCGGATTCAGATTCACCGTGTAGTCCTGCCCCTCGGGGACATCGCCCGCATCGGCCTTGACGAAGAGGTGATCGTACAGCCGCACCTCAGCGTCCAGCGCGTGGGTGGCCGACACCCAGTGGATCGTGCCCTTCACCTTGCGGCCCGCCTGTGGCCCGCCCGACCGCGTCTCCGGATCGTAGGTGCAGCGCAGCTCGACGATCTCGCCGGTGCGCGCCTCCTTCACGACCCTCACGCACTTGATGATGTAGGCATAGCGGAGGCGGACTTCCTGGCCGGGCGCGAGGCGGAAGAATTTCTTCGGCGGCACTTCGCGAAAGTCGTCCCGCTCGATGTACAGCACTCGGGAGAAGGGCACCTTCCGCGTCCCCATGCCGGGATCCTCGGGGTTGTTGACGGCTTCCACCTCCTCCACGCGGCCTTCCGGGTAGTTCTCGAGGACCACTCGCAGGGGCCGCAGCACCGCCATCACGCGCGGCGCGCGCTTGTTCAGGTCCTCCCGGATGAAGTGCTCGAGCAGGGCCATCTCGACCACCCCGTCGCGCTTCTGCACGCCGATGTGCTCGCAGAAGGCGCGGATCGCCTCCGGCGTGTAACCCCGCCGCCGCAAGCCCTTGAGGGTCGGCAGGCGCGGATCGTCCCAGCCGCCCACGTGCCCCTTGCCGACCAGTTCCAGGAGCCGCCGCTTGCTCATGATGGTGTGGGTGAGGTTGAGCCGCGCGAACTCGATCTGCTGGGGATGGCACGGCACGCTGACGTTGTCCAGGAACCAGTCGTACAGCGGGCGATGGTCCTCGAACTCCAGCGTGCAGAGGGAATGGGTGATCCCCTCAAGGGCGTCCGAGATCGGATGGGCGTAGTCGTAGGTCGGGTAGATGCACCACTGGTCGGCCGTCCGGTAATGGGCGACGTGACGGATGCGGTACATGGTCGGGTCCCGCATGTTCACGTTGGGCGAGGCCATGTCGATCTTGGCGCGCAGCACGTGGGCCCCGTCCTTGAACTCGCCCGCCCGCATGCGCGCGAACAGGTCCAGGCTCTCCTCGACCGACCGATTCCGGTAGGGGCTGTCCTTCCCCGGCTCGGTCAGCGTGCCCCGGTACTGCCGGATCTCCTCGGCGCTCAAGCTGTCCACGTAAGCCTTCCCCTTCTGGATCAACTCCACGGCGTACTCGTAGAGCTGCTCGAAATAGCCCGAGGCGTAAAACATCCGATCGCCCCAATCAAAGCCCAGCCAGCGCACGTCGGCCTGGATCGCCTCCGCGTACTCCACGCTCTCCGTGCTCGGATTCGTATCGTCGAAGCGCAGGTGGCAGACGCCGCCGTGCTCCAGCGCGAGCCCGAAATTGAGGCAGATGGACTTGGCGTGCCCGATGTGCAGGTAGCCGTTCGGCTCCGGAGGAAAGCGGGTCACGACGCGACGGTGCTTGCCGCTCTTCAGGTCGTGCTCGACGATCTCGCGGATGAAGTTCCCGGCCGTCATACCCTTCATATCTATCACAGACGTCCATGGTTCTTGAAGTTATAATAATGTAGATGTGACTTTTCCCGCATGCCGGTGTCTAATAGGTTATGACCTTTCTCTTCATGACCATGGTGGTGGCGTTCCGGATCATGGCGCAGAACCGGATGCGCTCCCTCCTCACCATGCTCGGCATCATCATCGGCGTCGGCTCGCTCATCGTCATGGTCAGCATCGGGGAAGGGGCAAAGGCCGCCGTGCAGGCCCAGATCGCCACCTTCGGCACCAACGTCATCGCGGTCTTGCCCGGCGCGATCACCGCGGGAGGCGTCTGGTCGGGCCACGGCGGGGCCGTGACGCTGACCGTCAAGGACATGGAAGAAGCAGGGAGGATCCCCAACGTGCAGTACGCAAGCTGGGCACGGCGGGATTCCGCGCAGGTCGTCCATGAAAACAAGAACTGGTTCACCACCATCAACGGCGTGACGCCCGCCTTTTTCTTCATCAGGGACTGGTCGTTGGCCGCGGGGGACTTCTTCACGCAAACCGACATGGACGAGGCCGCGAATGTCGCCGTGGTGGGGAACACCCTCGTGACCAATCTCTTCGAGCCCGGCGAAGACCCCATCGGGGCGACCATTCGGATCAAGAACATGGCCTTCCGGATCGTGGGGACGCTTGAGCCGAAGGGCTACGACACCCGCGGGGCCGACCAGGACGATGTGGTCTACGTTCCGTTCATCACCGCGGAACGGAAGCTCATGGGCACGAGATTCTTGGGGTCAATCGGGATGGGCTTCCTGTCGGCCGACTCGCCGGACCATATCGGGTCAGTGATCGCCGACGTCACAGCGCTTTTCCGCCAGCGCCACAAACTGCGCCCGGACCAGGAGGACGACTTCACGATCCTGAACCAGCTTGATATTGCAAAGGTCCGGGAAGACAGCAGCCAGTCAATGACGATACTGCTCCTGGCAGTCGCCTCGATCTCCCTGCTGGTCGGCGGGATCGGAATCATGAACATCCTGCTAGTGTCAGTCACGCAGCGGACCCGGGAGATCGGCGTCCGCATGGCGGTCGGCGCCAAGCGCTGGCACATCCTGTGGCAGTTCCTGGTCGAGTCTGTCATCCTGAGCGTGATCGGCGGGGTCCTGGGGGTGGGGCTGGGTATCTCGGGGGCCGCGCTCATCTCCAGCTACGCGGGATGGCCTACCATCCTCTCGCTCCACGTCATGGTCCTGGCGTTCGGCTTCTCCGGCCTGGTCGGCCTCGTGTTCGGACTTTATCCGGCAAACAAGGCCTCGCGCTTGAATCCGATCGACGCTCTGCGGTACGAATAGCGGATGCGCCATATGCAGCAGCGTTTCAAACTTGCCGTCCTTGTCGGTCTGTGCGCGCTGGCCTATGGGCTCCCGGGCTGGGCCGCGGACCTGCCAATCGGCGTGGTCGAACCACAAAAAGTATTGGATGGCTCCAAGGTCGGAAGGAAGATCAAGGACGCGCTGGCGGACTATGTAAACACCCGACAACGGCTGATTGAATCGGAAGAGCAAGATATCAAGGCCATGGAGGAAGACCTCGTCAAACAAGGCGCTGACTTGAGTCCAGAAGCCAAACAGGAGAAGGAGGCGGTGATTCGCCAAAAGCTGCTCGCCTATCGGAAGCATGTCCAAGAGCTCGAAGGGGAGGTCCAGACCAAGAAACGTGAGTTGCTCAGCGACTTCACCAAAAAGATCGAACAGGTGGTGCGGGAGATCGCCGAGAGAGAAAATATCACGCTGGTCATGGAGAAAGGGGATGCCGGACCCGGCGCGCTGATCATGTACAGCGAGCCCTCGATCGATCTCACAGAGCGGGTGATCAAGGCCTTCGAGGGCAAAGACGCGCGCCAGGCGCCCGCTCCTCCACCGCACGGCGAGCCGCAGAGCTACACGCCTCCGCTCCCGCCGACCAACACACCGGCGCCCCGAGGAGCCTGGCGGCCCTGGGTGCATTGAGGGAGGCACGCATGAAAGCTGTGGCATGGATCATGGCGAGCATGTTCTTTCTCACCGGCTGCGCGCCCGGTTCGCTGTACTACCACGAGCGGTCCGACGGCACCCGCTACTACCAGACCCGGACCGGCCAACTGGTAGCCGTGGATAAGGACGGCTGGGTGCTCGAGGCGCCCGTCATGTATGGAGCAGGGTACAAGAAACAGCTTCAGAAGAAAGGCGATGACTGGGATTTAACCGGCTACGATATCGTCGAGCCGCCCGGGTCCTGCCAGGAACTCCTGAGCAGGAGGGCGGAATCCTGTCTGAATCGGGTTTGGGAAGGCCCGGCCCTGATCCTGATGACCCCGATCTTGACGCTGCCGCCCTGGCCTTGGCTGGGACAGGACCCGCCACTGCCTTTCTTCAGCTCAGGTGCACCCGCCAACAAGTCCTAGCCTGCCGCGTCGCTCTCACCGGACTAGGGTATGATGGAGGGAGACGGGAATTCCATTCTTGGAGGTAGGACGCCATGGCGGAACTCTTCAAGGGCCTGGAGCGGATCGAGGAAGCCCGTGAGCGCCTGACTGGGTCGAGTTTCATGGCGGGCGTCTTCAGCGGCCGCCCCGATTGGGCCCTGCTCCTCCCACCGCCTGAGCCACCGGACGAACGCGCCGCTGGCGAGGCCTTTTGCCGGAAGATCGAAGCCTTCCTGAAAAGCCACGTGGACCCGGAGGAGATCGAGCGCACGGCGAAAATCCCCGAGGCTGCGCTCAAGGGCCTCTTCGAGCTCGGCGCGTTCGGGATGAAGATCCCCAAGGAGTACGGCGGCCTCGGGTTCTCCTACACCAATTACGGACGCGTCCTCACGCTCATCGCCAGTTGGAGCAACATCCTGTCGCTGACCGTCGCGGTCCCCCAGTCCATCGGCATCGCCATGCCGATCCTCCTCTTCGGCAACGAGGTGCAAAAACGGACCTACCTCCCGCGCGTGGCACGGGAAGCGATCTCCGCCTTCGCGCTGACGGAGCCGATCACGGGCTCCGACGCCGCCAACGTCCAGACCGAAGCGGTGCTGGACCGGTCCGGCTCGCACTTCCTCGCCAACGGGGAGAAGCTCTGGTGCACGAATGGGCCCATCGCGCGCTACATCACCCTGATCGCCCGTGTTCCTGCCAGGAGGGTACTCCGAGACGGCAAGCCGGTCTGGGTGCCGACGCGGGAAGAGGAGATCTACGACGACAAGGTGCATACTGCCTTCGTCCTCTCCATGGAGACCCATGGGGTGGCGGTCCTCCAGCGGTGCCAATTCGAAGGATGCCGGGGGATCGAGAACGCCTACATCCGCCTCAAAGACGTGCGCATCCCCGCCGAGAACGTCATCGGCGAGATCGGCAAGGGGCTCAAGTACGCGCTCACCATCCTCAACATCGGCCGCGCGATCAGCATCCCGGCCATCTGTCTCGGCATGGCGAAGCAGGCGTGGCAGCCGACGCTGGACCGGGCCAACTCCCGCATCACCTTCGGCAAGCCCCTGGGCGAGCGACAGACGCAGATGATGCGCATCGGCCGCATGGCGACCGATCTCTTCGCGATGGAGGCGCTGGCGTCGCTCGTGTGGCGCATGGCGGACCAACACCACTACGACATCCGGATCGAGGCCGCCATCGCCAAGATTTTCTGCTCGGAGAAGGCGATCCGCTTCCTGAAGGATGCCCAGATCATCTTCGGCGGGATGGGCTACGAGACGGCGGAGTCCCGTCAGGTCCGCGGCGAGCCGGCCTTCCCGATCGAGCAGCTCGTCCGTGACGCCGAGATGTACCGCATCGGCGAGGGGGCCACGGACATTCTGCGGCCGTTCGTGGCGCGCGAGGCCCTGAGCCCGCATCTCGAACGGACGCGCACGTACCTCGAGGGAGGAGTGACCGGGGCCGCGAAGCTCCGCGAGTGGCTGAAGCTCCTGCGCGGCTACGTACTCTGGTACCTGGGACTCTGGAGATGTACGCCCCTGCCGGATCGCGAGGACCTCCGGCGCCGCAAGGTCGTGGAAAAGCTCCTGTACGCCGAGCGCGCCAGCCGGCGCCTTGCCCGTACAATTCTGTACGCGATGGTACGCTATCGCGAAGCGCTGCGCGACGATCAGGGCCGGCAGAACCGGATCGAGGAGGTCGGCGAGGACATTCTCACGATCGCCGCCACGGCCCTGCATGCCGAGGCGCTTCACCGCGCACAGGGGGACGGCCGCGTCTGGGACCTCGCCGACGAATTATTCCGCGAGGCCGTCACGCGCATTGACGCCAACATCGCCGGCCTCATCCGCAACGACGATCATCAGCCCGCCGCCGTCGGGCAGCGCGCCCTTCGCAGCCAGTACCCTTCCCTCTCCGGCGGCATCATCCAGCGCAGCCTCGGCGATTACATTCGAAAGGAATGAACAGGACCTGACATCCTGGGACAACCCCTATCAGCAGTCATCAGCGTTTTGCATGGGAATTGCAGCTTACAGAAGGGATGAAGCTTTCACGGTTAGTCTCCTATATGGGGACTGTCACGGTCCTGGCCGCCGTCTACCTGATCGCGGCCAAGCTCGGGCTGAAGCTCGCCTTCGTGCATGTCAGCGCAACGGCGGTGTGGCCGCCCACCGGAATCGCCCTGGCGGCGTTTCTGGTGTTCGGGTACCGCGTCTGGCCCGGAGTCTTCGCCGGCGCATACCTGGCGAATGTCACGACGGAAGGCACCGTCGCCACCTCGTTAGGCATCGCGGCTGGCAACACGCTTGAAGGACTGACAGGGGCGTACCTGGTGAACAGGTTCGCCGGCGGCACTCACGCCTTCGACCGGCCGCAGGATGTGTTCAAATTCGCGGTCCTCGCCGGAATGCTCAGCACGATGGTGAGCGCGACGGTCGGCGTGACCAGCCTGGCGCTGGGCGGCTCCGCCACGTGGGCCGATTGGGGAGCGATCTGGCTGACCTGGTGGCTCGGGGACGTGGTGGGTGCTCTCAAGGTCGCCCCACTGCTCGTGCTGTGGCTCACGAATCCCCGCGTTCAATGGCAGCGAGGACAGGTTCGCGAGGCGGTCTGCTTGGTGCTCTGTCTCGTTGTCGTCGGCCAGGTAGTGTTCGGCGGGTGGACTCCTCTCAAAGCCAAGGATTACGCGCTTGCCTACCTCTGCATTCCAATCCTCGTGTGGGTGGCGTTTCGGTTCGGTCAACGTGAAGCGGTGACGGCCACCGTCCTGCTCTCGGGGATCGCGCTCTGGGGCACCCTGCGTGGGTTCGGTCCCTTTGCCAGGGGAACGCCGAACGAGTCCCTGCTGTTGGCGCAAGCGTTCATAGGCATCACCGTCCTGCTGGCCATGGCGTTTGCGGCGGTGGTGGCCGAGCGCAATCGGATTGAAGCGAAACGTGAGGCGCTCCTTGGGGAGTTGCAACACGCCCAGGAGCACATCAAGGCCTTACGGGGTTTGTTGCCCATGTGCGCCTCCTGCAAGAAGGTCCGTGATGACGCGGGCTACTGGGACTACATCGAGAACTATATCCACACGCATTCGGAGGCGATGATTACCCACGGCATCTGTCCGGACTGCATGAAGAAGCTCTACGTACAACCAGAAACAGAAGAGCAAACTAGTAAACACCGCGCCTGATGCTCTTCGCGCTCATCATCGCCTACCTGCTTCCCGCCGAGGAGCGTGTGAACCCGTTCGTCTTCGCCGGGCGGGTACTCATGTATGGCTTGCTGATCTTCTGGGGCGTGAAGTTCATCGCGACCCCCATGGAGACGAATTACGTGGGCGGGCACTTCATGCACCTCATCAACCTGCCGTTCCATGAGGCGGGGCACCTCATCTTTTCGCCCTTCGGCCGGTTCATGACGGTGCTCGGCGGTAGC
>VBOK01000249.1 GCA_005877565.1 Nitrospirota bacterium | reverse complement strand
AACTTACGACCTGCGGCTTTCTCGGCCAGTGCTTCGAAGTACGCCTCGCGCGGCGCGCCGGGTGCGAAGAGAAGCAGCATCGATGCCGGCTTGTCGGATTCGTTGCCGAAGGCATGCACCCCACCCTCGGGGACGTACAGAAAATCCCCCGCCGTCGCGTCGATCCAGCGCTCTCCGTTGAACAGCCGCACCGTCCCGGACAGGATGAAGAACGATTCGGACATTGTCCTGTGGAAGTGCGCGCTCGGCCCCGGCGTGTGCGGTCTCGCCTCCCACCTGTACAAACCGAATTGTCCGTGCGTGGACGCTCCGGTGGCCAGGTAGCGCACCGCTGTGCCCGAACCGATCATCAGCTCGGGCCCCCGGTCCGCCGGACGGTACACCGCACTGATCTCGCCCTTGTCACCGAGATAGCGGACATCCGGATACGACATCGGTGACTCCTTGCGTCATGAAAAAGTCTTCTATCCTCATTTTCGTCTCGTCCACGAGACACTTACCGATGGGTCAGTTTTATCCGAAGGTCCTTTTCGATGTATATCGCAATGAACTCCGGAAGCAAATCCGACGTTCCCATCTGCGCAAACCGTTTCATGAATCTGTGGTCTTTTCCTGTGGTCAAGTGCACGATCCGCCACAGGTTCAAAGGGCGTGATTCGATTCCCCCAACTGCGTGTTCAACATGAAACAGTGGTTGATGGCTTCCGGCATGGACGCGCGTGCTATCTTCGCTCAAGAGCTCCGCTCTTCCGAGAAAGATGACCTTTTGATCCTTATGACTGAGGTAAACCTCTTCCAAGACTTGTCCGTATACGTCGCTTATCCATGCAAGTTGCTGGGACGATCTCATGAAGTATTCTTCCCTATTCCTCAGAGTCTTTCTGCCCCACGACTTGCCTACGCGAACGACATGCGGAATGTATGTTCTTGGATCCCAAGCCTTCTTGGCCTCCATGTCCCACAACATCTGCCTCGTAAAATGTAATGGTTCGCTTGTGGAGTAATGCTTCTCTAGTACACCGTTTACATCGACTGGTTCGAGTTCGATTTGCGTGTAATCCGGGTTTTGCCAAGCTTTTTCGAACTCCTCCTTTGCGTTCGAGAATGCCAGTATGCTGATCATTTCCAGACTCCTTCACATATGGGCGGAAAAGGAGACAGGCTACGGTTCCTATTTCTTGCCGGTTGCATGAAGTGTCCTCGCATCATTAAGAAGTAGGCCGTCCTCTGCTTGGTCCTCGATCACGCGTCCGGTTCCCAGAGTCGCTTGCGGAAGTAATCCCGCCAGCCTTCCGGAAGTGCGGGCAGATCGCTTGCGCGGCGCAGGAGATCTTGGTTCGTCGCGTCTGCCATGAACAGGTTGGTGATATCCGCCACCGTGATCCCGTGCGGGTCCCGAGCGATAAGCTCAAGCGAGTCACCGGCGGCGACGTCTCCCTCTTGAAGGACTGCGAGATAGAAGCCGGTCCGACCGCTGCGCTGGAAGCGCTTGACCATATCCGGTCGGCCAAAGCGAATGCCGAGCTTAAAACAAGGCATTCGAGGTTGCGTGACGATGAATTCGGCCGAACCCGCGCGGAGGCGATCACCAATGTGTACGTTGCGTTCCAGCAATCCTTCAGTGGTGAAGTTCTCGCCGAACATGCCCCACGGGAGTTCTGTGCCGGGCAGTTCTGTGCGCCAAAACGCGTAGTGCTCCGACGGGTAGGCATACACCGCCTTGTCACTCCCGCCGTGGACGGAAAGGTCGGACTGCCGATCGCCTTCCACGTTCAGCGTCGTCACGCGAACCCGTCCTGCTACGGGCGCCTTGAAGATAGACGTGCGAACGGTCTCGCCACGCCAGTCGATCTCCTGCGGCAGGCCCACGTTTATTGATAGAAGCTTCATGGTCCCGGAGACAGACTAATTTCCCTATTCCTTGCCGGTTGCATGGAGTTACGCAGCCATCACGCCGCCGTCCACCGTCAGGATGCTGCCGGTCGTCCAGCACGACTCATCAGACGCGAAATAGACCGCGGCCTCGGCAATTTCTTCCGGCTGTCCCAGCCGACCCATCGGATGTGTCCCTTCGAACCAGGCCTTGGTCTGTGGATCCTCCAGCATGGCTGCGACGGGTGGGGTGACGACCCCGGCCGGGCAGATGCAGTTGCACCGGATGTTCTGTTTCGCATAGTGCACCGCCACCGTCTTGGTGAGCATGACGACGCCCGCCTTGGCCGCTTGGTAGGCATGGGCCTCAAAGCCGAGGATGGCCTTGAGCCCGCCGACCGTGGAGATATTCAGGATCGAGCCGCCTCCCTGCTGCAGCATCTGGGGAATTGCCGCGCGAATGAAGCGGAACGTGCCCTTCATGAACACGTCAAAGGTCTCATCCCAAATCTGATCGGTGGTCTCGTGGAGCCGCCCGACGTGGAACAAGTTGCCCGCGTTGTTGACCAGGATGTCGAGGCGGCCGAAGGTCCGGACGGTGGCCGCCACCGCGTCCTGCACGTCCTGTTCGTTGGTCACGCTGCCCGGGAGCGCCGAGGCCTTTCCGCCTTTCCGTTCAATGTCTCTGACGACGCGCCCCAACTCGTCCTTTCGCCGGCCGGTGATCGCGACCTTCGCGCCT
>VBOK01000222.1 GCA_005877565.1 Nitrospirota bacterium | reverse complement strand
GGGGCGTACGCGGCCACGACGTGGCGGTTCGTGCCCAGCGAGCGACGCGAAGAGGTCGCCGATGAAGCCCCGCGGCTTGCCGGACCCTTCGGACCCCACGGCGTTCAGACTGCCCCCGCAGAATCTCGAAGCTGAGAAAGCCGTCCTCGGGGCCATTCTCCTGGACAACCAGGCGCTCTACAAGGCCCTCGAGGTCATCAGCCCTGACGAGTTTTATCTCCCCAAACACTGTCGGATCTTCGAGGCCATGATCGCCCTGGCGGAACAAAATCAGGTGATCGATCTCGTGACCCTCTCCGACCACCTCCAGCACGTCGGAGCCTTGGAAGCGATCGGGGGCAATGCGTACCTGACCGATCTCGCCCAAGCAGTCGCGACGGCGGCCAGCGTGACCTACCACGCCAAGCTCATCCACGAGACCGGGATCAACCGCATTCTCATCAATGTGGCCACGGAGATCGTCACTCGCGGGTATGAGGGAACCAAGCGGGTCGATGAATTATTGGACTACGCCGAGAAGAACATTTTCGGGATTGCGGAACGCCGGCTGAAACGCTCCTTCAGCCCGATGCCGACTGTCGTGACCGATACGGTGGAACACATCAACAAGCTGTATGAACAGAAGGAAAAAATCACCGGCATTCCGACGGGGTTTTCGGACCTGGATGAAAAGACCGCCGGCCTCCAGCCCTCCGATCTGATCATCGTGGCCGGGCGGCCGAGCACAGGCAAGACCAGCTTGGCTCTGGGGATGGCATTGCACGCTGCACTCCATCCCCGGCAGTATAAGGTGGCCATCTTCAGCCTGGAGATGTCCAAGGAGCAGTTGTGCATGCGCCTGCTGAGCTCCGATGGACGACTGGATATGCACCGTGTCCGAACAGGCCAACTGCAACGCGAAGACTGGACAAGCCTGACCCGATCGGCCGGCAGGTTGAGTGAAAGCAGAGTCTACATTGACGATACTCCGGGCATTACCGCTTTGGAGATGAACGCCAAAATCCGTCGTCAAAAGGCGGAAACCGGCCTCGATCTCGTGGTGGTCGATTATCTTCAGCTAATGTCCGGCAGCAGCGACGCGGAGAATCGCCAGCAGGAGATTTCCGACATTTCCCGGTCACTGAAATCACTCGCCAAGGAATTGAATATACCGATTGTTGCCCTTTCTCAGCTCAGTCGCGCGGTGGAGAGTCGACCGGACAGGAGACCGGTCCTTGCCGATCTTCGGGAATCGGGAGCCATCGAACAGGATGCTGATTTGGTCCTGATGATCTACCGTCGAGACCTGCACGCTGCGGAGAAGGGCAAAACGGAGGATTGGAAAGAGGAGCGAACCGAGGAGAAGGCAGATCGTGAACGGGTGGCGGAGATTATCATCGCCAAGCACCGGAATGGACCGACGGGGGTGGTGAACCTCACATTCCTCCCTGAGTACGCCACGTTCGCCAACTATTATCCAGGAGCCGATTTGACTCTCCGTTGAGACGCCCCTATAATCCTGTTAGAGATCAGACGCTAAGGATTATCCCGCCTGGAGACGGTGAGCGCGACGATGCGATGTTCGGCGCACTGAGCACGAGGAAGAACGCATGGGCTATCGGTGTGCTGGCCTGCCTCGCGCTCCTGCCGGTTGACGCACTCGCCACAGAAGGGCCAGCCCTGCCTGCGAAACCGCCCGGGTCAGAACAAGCTCCGGACGCGGTCGCGTTCTACCATTTCATGCTCGGCTACCAGCACGAGCTCAACAATGCTGCGGGAGAGGCCGAGGCGGAGTACCTCAAGGCGCTCGCTCGTGACCCAAACTCGGTGGCGATCCACCTTCGGCTGGCGACGCTCTATCACGCCCAGGGTGCGCATGACAAGGCTCAAGCCCACGCCGATGCCGCGCTGGCTCAAGACAAGACGAACCTCCAGGCCCTGCTCATGCTGGCGAGTGTGGCCGTGGCGGCGGGCCGATCGGAGCGAGCCATTGAGCTCTATGAGCGGATCGTGGCGCTCTGGCCCCAGGAAGCTCAGGCCTATTTTTCGATGGGGATGTTGCTATCTGGCCTGAAGCGGTACGACGAGGCGGAGCAGACCATCCGCCGCGGGATTGCCGTTTCGCAGACTGCGGCGCCGACCGGCTATCTCTACCTGGGTCACATTCTGGTTGAACAGAAGGCCTGGGACCGGGCCGTGCAGGCCTATCGCGACGCGCTCGCCAGCAATCCTAGCTTCGAGCCGGCCTACCTCGGAATGGCCGCGACGCTGGAAGCCAAGGGCGACACGGCTCAGGCCATCGCAGTCCTCCGCAAGGTGTTGCAAGAGGTCAACAAGGGCAACCGGGAAGCGCGTCAGCGGCTGGTCCGCTTGCTGCTGACGCAGAAGGCCTACGAGCCTGCGCTCGCTCTCTTGCGCGAAGCCATCCAGGAATCTCCCGACGACGTGGAAGCCCAGCTCCGGATCGGGCTGATCTATGGGGAGCTGAAGGACTATGTCAAGGCGATCGAGCAGATCAAGCTCGTCCTCGTCTTGCGACCGCAGGAGCTACGAGTCCGCGATCATCTGGCCTACTT
>VBOK01000221.1 GCA_005877565.1 Nitrospirota bacterium | reverse complement strand
CCTTTTCCTCGCGCACGGTCGTCGAGGGGCCGTGGCCGGGAAACAGGATGAGCGAGTCGGGAAGCGTCAGGAGGCGCTCCCGGACGCTGGCGAGATGGGTGGTGTAGAGGGTCGCCGGATTAGCCCGACCGATGGAGCCGGCGAAGAGCGTATCGCCGACGAACACGCACGCGTCCGCCTGGTAGCACACCCCGCCCGGCGTGTGGCCGGGGGTGGTCATCAATCGGAGCTCTTTCCTGCCTATCTGCAGCGCGTCCCCATCGCGCACGAACTTGCGTACGACAGTCGGCGGCTTCCAGCCCAGCAAGGACCAGTCTCCTTCCCCGATGAACACAGGCGCTTGGTGGCGCGCCAGGATCGTGTCGATCCCGCTGGCGTGATCAGCATGGCCGTGCGTCAGGCAGATGGCGGTGAGCGTCAGTCCATGCTGCTCGATCGCGCGGAGCACGGCCTCGGGATGGTAGCCGGTGTCGACGAGGACAGCATGACGGGTGGCCGGGTCGTGGTAGAGATACCCCTTGACGGCATAGCCGCCGATGTCGCCATGGATCGTGATGACGTCCTGGACCGTGTTCGCGATGGGATGGCGCGGATGCCACCCGTCACAGGCGATGGCGGCCAGCTTGGCGCTGTCGAGGCGCAGTGCTGCGGCGAGCGCGTGGACCTCATCCCGGGTCGGCGCGCGCTGGCCCGCTTCAAGCTCACGCAGCGCCGGCGTACTCAGCCCGGCGTCCCTGGCGACCTGGTTGGGATCCAGCCCCAGGCCGGTGCGCGCCTTCTTGATGATGTCGCCAAATTCGTCTTCCAACATGGGTCGGCGAGCGAGCCGGGCTAATCGCTGGGAGGTTCGAAGTGGCCGGACGGGCGGGACTGCCAGGGAATGGTGGGGCGGCGCGCCTGCTTGACCAGGCTGCGGAGGCTGGTTTCAGCGGCCAGCAACAGCTTGGGATCGCCGCTCTGGAGGAGGGCCGTGAGCAGGACATAGAGCTCGCGCTCGTGACGGGCGCCGCGCAGCACCCGTTCGGTCACGGGGTCCACGGCGTCGGGAGCGGGTTGCGCCAGCGCGTCCCCATCTGAATCGGTGGTGAGCAGCTCCAGGTGCTTGGGTTCGGTATAGAGCCAGGGGGCGGGGATGCCGATCGCCGAGGCCAGGGCCTCCACGGTGGAAGCCGGCGGGTCCAGCTCGCCGGATTCGATCGCCCCCAGGGACGCTGCCGACAGCCCGGCTTTCGTGGCGAGGGCTTCGAGCGAGTGCCCGCGCGAGCAGCGCCACGCCTGGATGTTGGCCCCGAGAGCCATGGCGCGATGATACCGGAACGCGGCGGGGTGAGCAACCGGGGTTGCATGGCGGCAGCCTGCTCGCCATAATGCGGCCCGTCATGCTGCCCGTCGACCGGATCCGCGCCGCCCTTGCCAAGCCGTTCTTGCCGGCGGTCTTTTTCTTTGCCGGCGTGACCTTCGACAGCGTCACGTTGACCCGCATCGATCGCCTGCGGGACAACCTGATCATTCTCCTCTATTTGAGCCTGCTGGGCGCGTTGATCGTCCTGACCACGCGCGCCGACCTGGGCAGGACCACGACTGACGCGACGGTCGTTCCAGAGAACGTCAAGTCATTGGTGAACGTCAAGTCGTTGATCGCCCGCGCGCAGCCGCACTATCCCCATGCCATCCAGTTCTTGCTGGGGGGGCTGTTCAGCGCCTACACGATCTTCTATTCGCAAAGCGCCTCGCTGACCACGACAGCGGTCTTCTTTGCGCTGCTCATCGCCTTGCTGGTGGGGAACGAATTCTTGCGTGACCGCCTCACCAACGCGAACGTGCGCCTGCTCGTGAGCCTCTACGCGCTCGTCGTCTTCAGTTTCTTCACGTTCTTTCTGCCGGTGCTGATCGGGGCCATGAACACGGTTGTGTTCCTGATCGGCGCGGGGTTGAGCGCGGCCGTGACGATCAAAGTGGTGCGGCTGATCTATCAGCAGCAGGAGCCGGCACCATCGCGATGGGAGGAGGCCTGGACCAGCCTGCCGGCCATCGCGTTGATCGTCGTACTGGTGGGGTTCTATTTCCTCAAATGGATCCCGCCGGTACCGCTCTCACTGAAGTTCGCCGGGGTGTACCACAAGGTGGCCAAAGTGGACGATGAATTTCAGCTCGAGTTCGAGAAGGCGGCCTGGTACCACTTCTGGAAGCGCTCGGACGATCCCTTTCACGGGGAAGGCCCGACCTATTGCTTCACTGCCGTGTTCGCCCCGGTTGCTTTGCACACGACGATCTTTCATCGATGGCAATACCGGCCTGATGTGGGACGGAACTTCTTGATGACGGACCGGATCCCGATCGCGATCGCGGGTGGGCGCGAGAGGGGCTACCGGGGCTACACCGTCAAGCAGCGGGTGGAGCCTGGGGACTGGCGCGTGGACGTGGAGACGGCGGAAGGCCGCGTCATCGGGCGCGTCAGCTTTCGGGTGGAGGAGCCGGACGGTGAGCCGCCGGAACTGGAAACCATCACGCGCTAACAGAGTGGGAGGGGCTCAGTAATACTTCTCTCGATAGATGGGGCACAGCC
>VBOK01000231.1 GCA_005877565.1 Nitrospirota bacterium | reverse complement strand
ACCGGTTTCCGTGGCGCTATGAATCCGATGACGCTCAGGACCAGCACCCCTGCCGCCAAGAACGAGGCGCGCGACAGCGTCGCCATTAGCCCGATGCTCCCAGCCGCCACAAGAAGCAGGAGCGGCAGTCGGTTGGCCACCGCCCCGCTTGTCAACACGAGCCCGACGACGATCGCCAACATGAAGACAAGATACCCGCCTAGCGTGTTGGGCTCGCCCGTTTCCCCCTCGAACGGTGCTGACGCCCGCTCTCCGCTGGGAATCTGCGCAATGGCAAAGAGCGAGACCAAAAAGCAGATGACCAGGCTGGCAATCACCAGACCGCGGGCCTCTTCCTTTGTCGTCACCGCGCTGACGACCATGAAATACAGGAAAACGTACTCATAATATTTCAGCCAAAAGAAGAAGCCGCTCATGGGCTTGACACGTCCGCTCATCACTCCGATGAGCGTGGCCAACCCGGCAGCGCTGATATAGAACATGATCGGTCCGTTCAGGGAGGTCCGCAGGAACGGCGTGCCTCCCTTAAGAATCGCCATCTTGGCGATCCAGACAAACCCGATCACGACCAGAAGGAAATCATCAAAGCGAAGCGTAATCCCGCGACCAGACGCACCGCCGCCGCCGGTCAGCCCCCCGACCAGAAACTCAGGGCTCAGCAGCATTGAGAAGACCAGCAGATAGAGGCTGAGCCTCGTGGAGACAAACGCCATCAGCAGGAACGCGACGCCCACAACGATGCGTAAGCTGAACGCGGTGTCACTGGAAACAATGAACAGGGACAGCGCAGCCGCCAAGGCTAGAGGAACCGCAACTATGAGCCCTTTAGGCTGCATCGCACGCCCCCCAGCTAGGCCACGGGATGGAAAACGGACTGATGCCGAATAGACCGGGCCCTGAAGTTGCCAAGATCAGGACGACGAATAGCGATAGTACTGGTATTGGTGGTAATCAGGAGAAAATTCAGCGCTCACATTGCTGAGCACCACACCCACGATATGCGCCTGGGCATTCTCAAGGAGAGTCTTCGCGCGAAGCAATGGCGTCCGTCCAATTTTGCCGACTTGGTAGACCAGGACCACGCCGTCAACTTTGGGGCCGATCAAGACGGCATCGGCGACAGGCAGGATGGGTGGACAGTCAACCATGACGAGATCATAGTTTTCTTCACAGGCAGCGATCAGATCCACGAAGCGTTGAGAATTGAAGAACTCAGACGGGTTGGGCGGCAGATGTCCGCTGGTGATGATACTCAAGTTGTCCACGCCGGGAGCGCTCAAGACCTGATCGAACCCCAGCTTCCCGAGCATCAGGTCCGGAGCCGTCTGCACCACGTCCTTCCACTGCGCGGTCCCGACCAGGACCTCACTCAGGCCAGGCTCCCGCTTGAGCCCGAGCCGGCTGTTCACGGCCGGCTTTCTGAGGTCCGCGTCCACCACCAAGACCCGCCGTCCATCCTGCGCGATCGTGATAGCCAAGTTGATGACCGTCGTGGTCTTTCCTTCGCCGAGGCCGGCGCTGGCGAACGACAGGCTTTTGACCGCCCGGTCTAAGCAAGCGAATTGAAGGTTGACCTTCAAGGACCGGTACCCCTCCGCGACCACGCCTTTCAGGTCGAACAACGGCGCGAGCCGCGACAACAATTCCATGGATTCAGCATCGAGCGTTTCTGGAAAGACCTTTTTGATCGCCTGCTCAACTTCCTTGTGGTCTACCCGCGGGATGACTCCGAGGACTGGGACTTTCAGGAACTCTTCAACACCCTCAATCGTGCCGATAGAGGTATCGAAGGATTCCCGGACAAAGGCCAGGACAAATCCCAGCAACACGCCAATCAGGGAGCTGAGCATGAGATTGAGGGTGGCTTTGGGCGCGTTCTTGGGGGAGCCCGGGGTGACGGCCGGTTCAATAATCGAGACTTCCTCGATGCGCTCAGCGCCCCGGATCAAAAACTCCTGGTGTTTCTGCTTCAACGTGGCGTACAGGTCTCCATTGATCTTCACCTCGCGCTCCAGGCTGGCCTGCTCCAGGGCGGCCTTCGGCAAGGTGATGTACCGTTCCTTGAATCGTCCAATGGACTCTTTAATGGCGTTTTCCCGATCGGTCATCGTCCGAAGCTTGGACTCAAGCTCCTTGATCATCTCTTGCTTGACGCTCAGGATTTTGGCATCCAGTTCAACGACCAGGGGATGCTTAGGCATGTAGTTGATCAACAGGGCGGCGCGATCCGTATTCAGATCGACCAGCTTCTGGTTCAGTTTGGCGATCAGGGCCTGCACATCGTCGGAAAAGACACGCACGGGGCTGGAATCAGGGAGCGCCTCATTCGCTTTCAAGAGTCGGAGCTGGTTCGACGCTTCGCGTTTAATCTGGCCCAGCTTCTCGAGCTCAGCATCCAGGCGACTATAATTCTCCAACGCCTGGCGCGCTTCTTCGTTTAGGAAGACCCTTCCTTCTTGCTCCCGGAAGACAAGTAAGCCCTGCTCCGACTTTCTCAGCGCCTCTTCCACCGTCTTGAGCTGGTTCTCCACGAACAGCTTGGCGTCGTCCACCTGACGGTTCCGGCTTGCGATGTTTTCTTCACGATAGCCATCGGCGACTGCGTTGGCCAACCGTGCCGCCAACTCGGGCTCGCCCGATGTGACGCTAATATTGAGGATGTTGGTGCTCCCCTCCTGGCTCGCTGATACTAAGCTCTTTAGC
>VBOK01000230.1 GCA_005877565.1 Nitrospirota bacterium | reverse complement strand
AACGGAGCGATGGCTGGGAATGATGGACGCGACTTAAGTGTTCGGACGAAGGCCTTCGCCTTGCGAACTATTCACCTTTACTCTTCTCTTCCTCAGAAGCCAGAGGCACAAGTGTTGGGCAAGCAGCTTCTAAGGAGCGGAACTTCGGTGGGCGCCCATTATCGAGAAGCGACGAGAGCCAGATCGACTGCTGAGTTTGTGAGTAAGATCGAGGGAGGATTGCAGGAACTGGAGGAGACGACCTACTGGCTTGAGCTTCTGGCTGAAAGCGGGATTGTCCCTGCGTCTCAGCTCCATGACCTGCGTCAGGAGGCAAATGAGTTAACAGCGATCTTGGTATCTTCCGTCAAGACCGCAAAAAGACAGCGATGAACGCAGAAGTATGAATGATGAACCGTTGTCTTCAGATCAGAATTCATCGTTCAGCGTTCCTACTTCATCATTGTCTTCTGACAGTTCATCGTTCAGCGTTCATAATTCATCGTTCAACATGGCGCGCCGCGTGACCGTCTCCGCGGGCGAGGCCCCCAAACGCCTCGACATTTTCCTCAGCACCCACGCCGCCGGCCTCTCCCGCGCCGCCGCCCAGCGCCTGATCGAGCAGGGCGTCGTCACAGTCAACGGGAGACCGGCCAAACCCTCGCTCAAAATCAAGCCGGGCGATGCGATCGAGTGGGACATACCGCAGCCGACTCCGCTTGAGATCGTCGGCGAGCCGATCCCATTGGAGATCCTGTTCGAGGACGAGCACCTGCTCATCCTCAACAAGTCGGCGGGCCTCGTGGCGCATCCGGCCCCAGGTCACTGGAGCGGGACGCTGGTGAACGCGCTCCTGCACCACTTCCGGACGGAAGGGACAGGCGGGCTCGCGAGCATCGGCGGGCGCGAGCGGCCCGGCCTCGTCCACCGGCTGGACAAGGGCACGAGCGGCGTGATGGTGATCGCCAAAACCGACGCGGCGCATCAGGGCCTCTCGAAGCAGTTCAAGGCCCACACCATCCATCGTGTCTACCTGGCGCTGGTCAGGGGGGCGGTGAAGGGCAAGATGGGCCGCGTCGAGCTGGCCATCGGACGCGACACCAAGGACCGGAAGAAGTTCTCGGCCCGGACGGCCTCGCCGCGCGACGCGGTCACGGAGTTCCAAGTCGTGGAGCGCTTCGGGGCGAAGAGATCGGGCGATGAGGCCACTCTTGTGGAGGTACATCCCCGGACAGGCCGCACACATCAGATCCGGGTCCACCTGGTCTCGCTCGGCCATCCCGTCCTGGGCGATGAGACCTACGGCGGGCGCAAGGTCTGCGCGATCGGCGACTTGGCCATCGAGCGGCCGATGCTGCATGCCCGGACGCTCGGCTTCACCCATCCCGCGACCGGCAAGTCCCTCGAATACACGGTCCCGCCCCCGGCGGACATGGAAGAATTGTTAGGGATGTTGCGGCACGCATCATTGCCCAAATAATCCCTTGAGTATGTCTTTTCCTTTGTCGGCGCCGGCGCCGCCTGAGGGAGTGCCCTTGCCTTTCAGGAGCTCACCCAGTTTCTCCTTGATCTGTTCCTTGAACTGCTCCTGCGCTTTGGCGCCGACGGCCTTGGTGTCGAGACCGTACGAAGGCGCTTGCGTGGTGCCGGTGATGACCAGCGGCACCGATAGCCGGCCTCCTGCCATCGCGAACTTGGCGGTCGGGGAGGCGCCGGCAATGCGGTTGCTGAGAGCTTCCGAGAGGTTGAGCGTGGCTTTGAGATTGAGTGTCTTGTCGAACCCGAGCGTGCCGGTTGCGGTGGCTTGGAAGTCGTGGCTGTCCATGAGCAATCTCTCGAAGGTGATGACGCCCTGCTCGATGGCAAGGTTGCCTTCGATGGTCGAGAACACCGTGGCGTTGGCCGCATCCGGCGCGACCCCGATTGGCTTCAGGAGGGCCGTCGCTTCCTTGAGAATATTGACGCCCTCGATCTTCCCCTCCTTGATCTGGAAACGTCCGGGGCCTTCCAGCGTCTTGCCAAGGTCGGGGAGGGCGAGGCCTGTCCCACGCAAGGAGAGATCCAAAGCAGCGACGCCGCTGATCGACGCCTTGTCGGTGCCGACTGCCTCCATGACCGGGCCGAGCTGAATGCCGTGCAACTCCACGTTGCCGTCGAACGGCGGCCTGGGCAAGCCGTACGTCAGCCCGCCCCGCGCCGTCAACTGCCCGCCGAACAGGTTGACTGACAGGCTCTGCAGGCGGGCTTGCGGGCCGTTGACTGTTATGGCGAGCTTCAGCTCCTTGGCCTCGAAGGGTTTTTTCAGCGGCAGCGCGACGGGCAGGTCGGCGGTGTTGATCGACGGCGAAGTGACCGCGAGCTTGAGGTCCCCGCGGATGGCGTTTCCCCTGACGGACAGGGCGATTTTCCCCAGGCCGATGATCAAGTCGATCATCTCGATGTCCAGCGACTCTTTGAGGGGCCCGGCCTTGCCGTCGATTGTGATCGGGAGGTTTTGCGGCTGGACGCTGGCGGCCACGTGAATGGTCGGTGTCTTGCCCAGCCCCATATCTTTGAGCAGCACCTCGATGTTCTGCAGCACGTGCTCGGCAGGCTTGGCGGGGGCCTGATCGCGGTACGTGAGTTTCCCACCGGTCACCGCGAGGCGATCTACTAGCAGCAACGCCAGTGCCCGCAGCGGTCCTTCAGCCG
>VBOK01000041.1 GCA_005877565.1 Nitrospirota bacterium | reverse complement strand
GCAGGCCGCCGAGGGAGACGACCTCCTTTTTCTCTTCCTCGCATTCGGCCCTGATCTGTTGTAGCAGCGCGGTCTGCCGCTCGGGAGGCATCTCCGGCTCGGCGTACAACGCTTTCTTGAAGAGAAAATCGGGATTGCCGCCGAGGAGGATGTCAGTCCCGCGGCCCGCCATGTTCGTTGCGATGGTGACGGCGCCTTTGCGGCCGGCCTGGGCGATGATCTCGGCTTCCTTCTCGTGATGCTTGGCGTTCAGGACGTTGTGCTTGATGCCGTGCCGGACGAGATAGCCAGCCAGCCGTTCCGACTTCTCGATCGAGATGGTGCCCACCAGGACCGGTTGTCCCCGCTTGTGGCAGTCCATGATCTCGTCCACGATCGCGTTGAACTTCTCCTTCTCGGTGCGGTACACCACGTCCGGGAAGTCCGGCCTGATGAGGGGCCGATTGGTCGGGATGACGACCACGTCCAGGTTGTAGATCTTGGCGAACTCGCTGGCCTCGGTGTCGGCCGTTCCCGTCATGCCGGCGAGCTTGTGATACATCCGGAACAGGTTCTGGAAGGTGATCGACGCCAGGGTCTGGTTCTCGTTGGCGATCTTGACGCCTTCTTTCGCCTCGACCGCCTGGTGCAGGCCGTCGGACCAGCGGCGTCCGGGCATCAGCCGGCCCGTGAACTCGTCCACGATGATCACTTCGCCGTCCTTGACGACGTAGTCCACGTCGCGGTGGTACATCGCGTGCGCCCGCAGGGCCTGGACGACGTGGTGCACCAGGTCCATGTTGGCCAGATCGTAGAGGTTCGTCACGCCCAGCGCCCGCTCCACCTTCTCGTTGCCTTCCTCGGTGAGCGCGGCCGTCCTGGTCTTCTCCTCGATCGTGTAGTCCACGTCCCGCTTGAGCATCGGGATGATGCGGTCGATGCGGTAGTAGAGGTCGGTCGAGTCCTCGGTCGGCCCCGAGATGATCAGCGGCGTGCGGGCCTCGTCGATCAGGATGCTGTCCACCTCGTCGACGATGGCATAGTGCAGCTCGCGCTGCACGCAGTCCGCCAGGTCCCCCACCATGTTGTCGCGCAGGTAGTCGAACCCGAACTCGTTGTTGGTCCCATAGGTGATGTCGGCGCGGTAGGCCTCCTGGCGGGTGCAGGGGCGCAGGTGCTGGAGGCGCTTGTCCTCCGCCTCGTAGGTCGGGTCGTAGAGGAACGACGCCTCGTGCTGAATCACGCCCACGGACAGGCCCAGGTTGTGGTAGAGGGGGCCCATCCACTGGGCGTCGCGCTTGGCCAGGTAGTCGTTGACCGTGACGAGGTGCGCGCCCTTACCTTCCAGGGCGTTGAGGTAGAGGGCCAGCGTGGCGACCAGGGTCTTGCCTTCGCCGGTCTTCATCTCCGAGATCTTGCCCTGGTGCAGGACCATGCCGCCGATGAGCTGGACGTCGAAGTGGCGCATCTCCAGCTTGCGCTTCGCCATCTCCCGGCAGACGGCGAAGGCGTCCGTGAGAAGGTCATCCAGCGTGGCCCCGTCGGCCAGGCGCTTCTTGAACTCCTCGGTCTTGGCGCGCAGGTCATGGTCCGAGAGCCGGGCCAGGGCCGGCTCCTTGGTGCCGATCTCGGCGACCAGCGGTCGGAGGCGCTTGATCTCGCGCTCGTTCTTGCTGCCGAAGATCTTGTTGAGCAGGATGTTGATCATGACGCGGCGGTACCCACAGCTTCCTTAAGTATACTGAATTATCCCGCGCAAAGAAACAGCGATTCCCCGTAGTTGACCCTTCCGGATCGCTGGGCCAAAATGAGGGTTATGAAGGGCGAGCGCGGCAACATCGGCATTTTCATCCTCACCCACTTGCTGGTCGCGATCCTGGTGGGGTTCTTCCTTTGGAGCATCTTCCCCGAACCGTGGAGGGAGTTCCTGCGAAACGGCCCCTGGGGGATTGTGGCGGTCGGCCTGGCCGGTGGCATCATCGTCGTCTCCATCGTCCGGGGAGGGCTCGCGCGCCGCGAACACAAGCGCGCCCACGACCGGGTCGCGAAAGTCTTCCGCGAGGCGACCGACCCGGCGCTGCAAAAACGCGCGGCCCTCTGGCTCGTCGATCATGACCGGGACCACCCCGAACGGCTGCCCGACGCTGGCCCCGCGCTGTTTGATGTGTTACTGCGCATCCTCAAGTCGGATCCGGAGAAACTGGACCGGACGCGGGCGGCCAACGGTTTGGGTGTCCTGAGCGATCCGCGGGCCATCGGGCCCTTGCTGGCGGCCACCATGGACGAGTATGCCTTCGTGCGGGCCGAGGCGGCCTTGGCGCTGGGCAAGCTGAAGGCGAAACAGGCGGAGAAGCGGCTGCGCGAGATGGTGGACGACGCAAGATCGGCCTTGAACGGCCCGGATGGACAGGTTAAGATTCGGCCTTCACGACTCGGCTTAGATACAAGTGCTTCATAGGCTACCGATGACGTCTGCGTAATGGAAAGCAAAGCTCCACGGGCGACGCCCGCTCCGCCACCGGTTTCGACTCCCAAAGTGGTTTCCGCCCCCACTCCGCTCGTCCCCGAGTCGGACGCGCCGAGAATCGCCGCGTTCGCCCACTTGCACGACTATCTGACCTACGCCCGCGACATCGGGGCCTCGGACTTGCACATCAACGTGGCGTCTCCCCCCGTCATCCGGAAGTACGGTCGGCTCGCGCCGCTTCCACGCACGCCGTTCACCGCCGCGGAAACCGAAGCCCTGCTGTTTAAGATTCTGACCGACGAACAACGGCGGAGCATCCACACAGAGCTGGCACTCGACTTTTGCTACATCCTCACGGGCCAGGGCGCGTACCGTAGCTGTATCGTCAAGCAGCGGATGGGATGGGACGGCTCCTTCCGGATCGTGCAGTCCCGCGTTCCCTCTTTCAAAGAGTTGGGCCTCCCCGAGCAGTTGCAGCGTCTCACCGAGTTCAATCAGGGGCTTGTCCTGGTGACGGGGCCGAACGGCTGCGGCAAGTCCACCACCCTGGCCGCCATGGTAGAGTTGGTGAATCAGCAACGCGACGAACACATCATCACGATTGAAGATCCGGTCGAGGTCAACTTCGTCCCGGCCAAGTCTCAAATCAACCAGCGCGAGGTCGGTTCGCACACCAAGAGCTTCTCCCAGGCGCTGCGAGCAGCGCTGCGCGAAGACCCGGACGTGATCATGATCGGAGAGATGCGCGATCGCGAGACCGTGTCGCTGGCCATCACCGCGGCTGAGACCGGGCACCTGGTGTTCGGCACGATCCATACGACCTCGGCGGCGCGCACGATCGATCGGATCCTCGATTCGTTCCCGCCCGACGAGCAGGCCCAGGTGCGCAGCATGATCTCGGAGTCCATCAGAGGGATTCTGTGCCAGCAACTCATCCCGCGCAAAGACGGCAACGGACGCGCCCTGGCGATGGAAATCCTGCTGAACACGCAGGCGGTCAGCAACCTCATACGCGAGCGCAAGCTGTTCCAGATCCCCTCGATCATTCAGACGGGGCGACAGCAGGGGATGATCCTGCTCGACAACTCGTTGATGGATCTCGTGACCCGGGGGGTCATCGACGGTAGCGAAGCGTACTATGCCGCCGACAAGAAGGAGCAGTTCCTCAAGTGGGCCCCACGCATTGACGGAATCGCGCTCGAGGCTTGAGCGATGGCGCGAATCGATCGGTTGTTTACTGACATGTTATCCGGGCACGGCTCGGACTTGCACCTCTCCGAAGGGCAACCCCCCAAGATCCGCCGCCATGGCCGGCTGGTCGCGCTCGACCACCCGATTCTGACCGCAGAGACGATGCGCGGCTACCTTCAGGAAATCTGCCCCGCGGAATACTGGGAGCGTTTCCTCGAAACCGGCGACCTCGATTTCGCGTACGCCCTTGGGACCGTCGCGCGCTTCCGAGCGAACTACTTTAAACAATCACACGGCATGGGGGCCGTGTTCCGCACCATACCCGCCAAGATCAAGACCCTCGATGAGCTGAACTTGCCACCGGTGCTGAAGACCTTGAGCCTGATACGCTCGGGACTGGTGCTGGTGACCGGCCCGACCGGCTCCGGCAAATCCAGTGAACTCGTTTGCGGACGGCTTGAGAGCGGCTGGACGTCAGGATTGCGACGTGGTCCTGGTCGGTGAGATGCGTGATTATGAAACCATCTCGCTCGCGGTCAGCGCCGCAACGATGGGATCGTTGGTGTTCGGGACCTTGCACACCAATTCGGCCGTCAAGACGGTGGACCGGATCATCGACGTGTTTCCGTCCGCGCAGCAACCCCAGATTCGAGCCATGCTGGCCGATTCGCTCAAGGGCGTCTGCGCCCAGATTCTGCTCCGCACAGCGGACGGGAAGGGCCGGATCGCCTGCAACGAGATCCTGCTGTCGAATGCCGCGCTGTCGAGCTCCATCCGCGAGGGCAAGACGACCAACATTCGGAACGTCATCCAAGGCGGCAAGAACCAGGGGATGCAGCTCATGGACGATGTGATCCAGAAGTTCCTGAGCGAGCAGAAGATCACCGCTGAAGAGGCTTACATGAAGGCCACCGACAAATCCCGTTTCAGCCAAGCCGCAGCGCACGCGTGATACCGCGCAAACCGATGACGGGACAGAAAAGGGGAAGGGTTCTGGATTTGACAGCGTCCAGCCCGGCCGGTTATGATGCGCTCAAGATCTCTCGGTAAGGCTGACTGATGATCCGATCCCTGCTCAGGCCGATTGCCTGCACACTGGCGGTGGCCATCCTCCTCATGCTGGGGGCGACCACCGGCAGCGCCTTTGCGCATGAGATCCAGCACGCCGCGCACCACAACGCCGGCATGCACGCCACGGGTATCTGCGCCTGGATGTGCGCGACGGCCGGCGCGGTCACGACGGCCGCGTTCCATGCCACGGCGGTCACGGTTAGTGTAGAGACGGCGCTGCCGTTCCTCGACGGCCTGCGCTCGATTGACTGTTTCGCACAGCTTCAGGCCCGCGCTCCCCCCGTTCTCCTCTAAATCACTGCCTCCAGCGTAATGTCCGATCCTCCGGAATGCGTCCGCGCATCCGGCGTCGGCCACTGGTTCAATCATTGGGCGGGATTAACGGAGGAGAACAGATGGGTACGACCCTGTTCTTACTTACTGGGGAGGAAGGCGCGGTTCAGCTAGAAGGGAAACTTTCGGTAGGCCTTACCTATGCCTATACCATCTCAAAACTTCAGTCGGGTACCAGCGGCTTCGTGACATCGGTTGATCAGGAAGAGCGACGACTGGTCATGAATGAACATGCTGAGCACCGAACTATTTTGGAGGTCACCACTCTGGACGTGAATTATGGCCTCACCAACAACCTGACCCTCGAGCTCCTCGTCCCGTACAAGCATATCAAGCACACGCACATTATCGAACGAGGCAGCATTGACACCGGCGGGGTAGGGATGTACGAGGCCTTCAACGACGCGGGGATTGGGGATATTCGCGTCAACACGAAGTACAGTTTCCTCCCGTCGTTACGAAGCCTCATGGTCGTCGGGTTCGGGGTGGACCTGCCGACCGGGAATGCGCATGCGACCAATATCAACGGCACGTTGCAGGAACCCACGCTCCAACTGGGGCATCGCACGTGGGGCATCGCGCCGTCAATTTTTCAGTCCTACGAGATCATTCCGCATGTGCTGGACCAGTTCGCGAGGGTGTCGTATCAGCACAGCTTTACAGGCCCCAATTCATACAGGTTCGGGGACGTCTACGTGGTGAGTGAGGGGCTGAATTATAAGACGCTTAATATCTTAACCCTGACCGGCCAGTTCAACTGGCGCTACGCGGTCCATGATGAATTTACCGGTTCGCTGGAAATAGTGTCCGAAGCCCCAGGAGGGGGACCCAACATCGTGCTTGACCCTGAAATTAAACGTCGGCCGGTGTCGAATACCGGCGGAACCACGCTGGCCTTTTCTCCGGGTATTTCTGTGCAGGTGCGCGACCAACTCCGGGCCTATTTCTTCGCACAGGTACCGGTGGTCCAAGATTATAACGGCGGGTTGATTCCCGATGTGAGTTATCTTGCGGGCTTGGCGATGTCGTTTTAATTAACGTGAGGACGAAGATGAAAACTGTATGGTCCGCTGTTTTGGTGCTCATAATGCTCGCAGGCTTGCTGGGCATGGCGGGGCGCCCACCCTTAGTGGGGAGCCCCGCTCCCGAGATCGTTCTCAAGGATCTCCAGGGGCAGGAGGTCAAGCTCTCTGATCTCCGGGGAAAGGTCGTCCTGCTCAATTTCTGGGCGACCTGGTGCAAGCCGTGCAAAGAGGAGATGCCCGCCATGCAAGCGAGTTATGACAAGCTGCGCGACCAGGGCTTCGTGGTGCTGGCCGTCAACGAGCTGGAGGATGTGGACAAAGTGATCGAGCACATCCGGACGCACGGGCATACATTCCTGGTGGTGATGGACCACGACAACCGTGTAGCTAACCGCTACGGCGTCGTCGGACTTCCCGCCAGCTTCTTGATTGACCGCCAGGGCGTCGTGCGGGAGCACATCTTCGGCAACCTCCTGACCGAGGAACGGATCGCCGAGTTGGTCCGCCAGTACGGAGGGGCCAGCGCTTCTCTGCATCGCTGATTGAAATGTCCTGCGGTTGAACCCGGCGCACGGCTTGCGCTATGGTACGGAAATCAGGGGCGTCGGAAACGTGCGAAGCCGTGTAGTGGTGACGATCGCGGTTGTGGCCTTGGGCCTTCTCCTGGCCGGAGGCGCCTCTTCGACAGCCGACGAGGCCAAGAAGTATTACAGCCAAGGCGTGCAGCAGGCCTCCCAGGGCAAGTACGAGGAGGCAGCCGAGTCCCTGCGCAAGGCGATTGAAATCCGTCCCAAGTTTCCCGAAGCCTACCACCTGTTGGGAATCGTGTACACGAACGGCCAGCGCCGCCTGTCCGACGCGGCCGACGCCTTCAAAAAAGCGATCGAGCTCAATCCGAGTTTCGCCGAGGCCTTCTACAACCTGGCACTTGTCTATCAGGTCCAGGGCAAGCCTGTTGAAGCGGAGCAGGAACTGAAGAAGGCTCTGGCCATTCATCCGAAGTACGAAGAGGCGCTCTTCGCGCTGGCGCAGCTGTACGAACGCCAGCAAGCCTCTGGAAGCGCCGTGGCTGCCTACGCGCAGCTCCTGGCTCTGCGGCCCGATCACCAGGAAGCCCTGTACGCCCTTGGCTACCTGTACGAGTCTCAGGGCAGGAGCCAGGAGGCCAAGGACTTGTTGACGCGCCTGGTCAAGCTCAGACCGGACCATGCCGACGCCCACTACCTGCTGGGGACGATGGCTGAAAAAGCGAACAATCTAGCTGAGGCAGAACAGGCTTACAAGAAGGCCATCGCGGCCCGGCCGGATTTCGTGGATGCGCATTACAACCTCGGCTTTCTTTTGAAGTCGAAAGGCGAGCTTGAGCCGGCTGCGCAGGAGTTCAACACGACGGTTAAGCTCAAACCGGACTACGCCGATGCCTATATGAACTTGGGGGTTGTCTATGCGCTCCAGCATAAGTTCAGCGAGGCCGAACAGGCGTATGAGGAGGCCATTCGCCTGAGGCCGACGATGGCCGAGGCCTACTACAACCTGGGAGTGTTCTACGAGTTCCACATGCGAGACACCACGCGGGCGCTCGTGACGTACAAGAAGTATCTGGCGTTGGGCGGGACGGATGAGCGGGTCCAGCGGATCGTGCGGGAGGTGAAGCAATGAGGAGGCAGCCTCACCTCCGTCAAGACCTGGCGATTCGTCCCGGCCATGGACGGCAACTTTCCCCTCCGGAGCGTGGTGCGCCTGCCAATCTGGTTCGATCTGAAAGCTGCGAACTAGTCCTTTTCCATGGTAGACTACTTTTCATGAAGCGCGCTCCGCATATCGCCGTCTTCCTAGCGGTGGTCTATCTCCTCCTGTCGTTTAATGCCTACGCCTGTCTTCTCCCGATGTCCGGCGGCGCGGTGATGGAGAAAGGCAGCGATTGCGCGAAGCCGCAGGAGCAGCCGGCCGGCCGGCTCTGCGATGCCTTCAAGTCGCTCGGCGTTCAGACCGTACCGCCATTCCAGCCTTTGCCTGATACCCACGCTCAGGGTTGGGCGCATGATCCGGCGTCGACTTCAATCCTGCAACCCATCGCCTCGCTTCACCGCACCGTCTTTAGTGGTCCGCCTCTCATCCGGATTGATGTCCTGGACCTGACCTCCATCCTCCGCATCTGAGTCTCCGCACAAGCTGACGCGACCAGGGTCCACCTCAAGGACCCGTTTGTCTTTTTGTCTTTGGAGGTTAGCACCATGTGCGCACGTCATCGCATGTTCATTGCAATTACGGTTTGTGCCATCGGCCTCGGCAGAGGAACCCTGCCGGCTGAAGCCACGCCATCGGCGGAACCACTTCGCGTCGATGCCTTGGTTACCGAGGCCCTCAAGCAGAATCCTGAAATCGAAGCGGCCCGACAGCGGTGGCGGGCGGCCCAGGAACGCGTACCCCAGGCCCGAGCTCTGGACGATCCCGAGTTCAAGATCGAGTTGTTCAACACGCCGGAGAATTTGGATGTCACCAGAACGGGAAACACGATCTTCGGGTTGTCGCAGCGCTTTCCGTTTCCAGGCAAGCTGAGTCTCAGGGAAGGCATGGCGGTCAAAGAGGCGGAGATGGCGGCTTCTCTGCTCCGGGCCAAAGAGCGTGAGGTCGCCTCGCAGGTGAAGAGCGCCTACTACGAAGTGTTCCTGGCCCACAAGGCGATCGAGATCCATCACCAACAGACTGACATTCTCAAAGATTTCTTCGCGATCGCTAATGCACGGTTTCGGGCTGGCAAGGGGGCGCAGGTGGATGTGCTGAAATCCGCGGTGGAGCTTTCGAAGCTTGAGAATGAGCTGCCGGTGCTGGAGCAGCAGAAGGAAACTGCCAAAGCCAAGCTCAATCTCCTGCTGAGCCGTGCCCCGCAGTCTCCACTCGGAGAGCCCGTTGGGCCAATCGAGCCCGCAGAGCCAGGGAAACGACCAACGCTCGAAGAACTCCAGCGACTGGCGGTCCAGAGCCGCCCCGAGTTGCGAGCCGTGGACCTTGACATCGCCAGGAGCCGGACGGCCACCGCGCTGGCGCAAAAACAGTATTACCCCGACTTCAACGTGATGGTGGAGCGGTTCCAGAACTTCGGCGCGCGGGACGGCTTTGGGGGCATGGTCACCATGAGCCTCCCGTTTTCCTTCTGGACCAAGCCTAAATACGACGCGGGCGTGAGGGAAGCGGCCGCGAATCAGGACGCGGCGAAAGCCGCGTATGAAGCGCTCAAGAACCAGGTCCTGTTCGAGATCAAGGATTTGCTGGCGAAGATCGAAGCGGCGGAGAAACTGATCACGCTCTATCGCACGACCGTGATTCCGCAAGCGCAGCAAACCTTGGAGTCCGCACGAGCGGGCTACCAGGTGGGCAAGACGGAGTTTCTGGCCATGCTCGATGCCCAGCGCGCGATCAAGGATTTCCAGCTTGACTACTACCGATCGCTGACCGCATTCGAGCAGCGGAGAGCCGAGCTCGAACGGGCGGTCGGTCTAGAGCTGGGCAGCGATAAAGGAGGAACAAAATGAAGATCACGAGTGAGACACAAAGCCGGACGCTTCTGTTCGGGGGCGTCATAGCGGCCCTGATCGTGGGAGTTGTCGGCGGATACTTTGCAGCCCACGTGGGGATGTCCGACATGCCCGGCATGACCACGGGAAAAGGGGACGTCAAGGGAATGGACACGAAGGCCATGCAAGGAATGGAAGGCATGAAGGGGATGCAGCCGGGTGCTGTCGCCATTCCGGCCGTCACGCGGCAGTTGATTGGAGTCAGAAGCGCTCCGGTGACCTATGCTCCTTTGAAACAGGAGGTGCGCGCGGTCGGCACCGTGGAGTACGACGAACGGAAACTCACGAAAGTCAATCTGCGCGTGTCCGGCTGGATCGAGCAGGTGTTCGTCAATGCGATCGGCCAGTCGGTCCGCGCGGGCCAGCCGCTGCTGACCCTGTATTCGCCGGATCTATTGGCGACCCAGGACGAGTACCTGTTGGCTGTGAAGGCTCAGGCTCAACTGGAAGGGAGTCCCCTGCCCGAGGCCAGGCAGGAAGCAGCCGCGCTGGTGGTCAGCGCAAGGGAGCGCCTGCGGCTTTGGAACCTGACCGATGAGCAAATAGGGGCTATCGAGCGACGAGGGAAGGCGGAGCACGTGCTCGCCGTGTATGCCCCTTCAAGCGGGATCGTGCTGAAGCGCCAAGCCTTGCCGGGGACTTATGTTGAGCCAGGCACCACTCTGTACGAATTGGCGGACCTGTCCACGGTCTGGATCAACGGCGACATTTACGAGTCTGAGATTCCGTCGGTCAGGCTGAATCAGTTTGCCGAGGTCACCTTCGAGACGTATCCCGGCGAAGCCTTCCGAGGAAAGGTCGCCTACATCTACCCCTACCTCAACGAGGCGACCCGCACGGTTCGCGTCCGCATGGAGTTTCCGAATCCTCATCTGAAGCTGAAGCCCGGGATGTACGGGAATGTCGTCCTGGGCGTGGACGCCGGACGACTCCTGATTGTGCCCAAGGAGGCGGTGCTGGATAGCGGCCTGCGGCAGCTCGTGTTTCTGGACCTGGGGCAGGGCGTCTATCAACCCTATCCAGTCAAGTTAGGGCGGCGGAGCCAGGAGTACGTGGAGGTGCTGGAGGGCATCAAGGAAGGGGATCGGGTCGTCACGTCCGCCAACTTCTTGCTGGATGCGGAGAGTAAGCTCGCGTCAGCGGGCAGCATGCAGGCCATGATGGGGCAGATCGGCATGGCCGACTGGCAGATGCGCGGCGCCTACGAAAAGAAGATGGAAGGCATGGAAGGCATGGGAAAGGGCGGCGTCTCGGCGCCGCCGGGGCGGGAGGGTGAGAAAGAGGGCATGGAAGGCATGAAGGGGATGGAAGGCATGAAGGGCATGCCCGGAATGAAGTCGGAGCCTGGCAAGCCTGTGTCCGAAACCCGACAGGTCTCAGGCTTCTCACTCACCTTGAGTACAGTGTCTGATAAGCCCAAGGCTGGAGAAAATGTGCTGAGGCTCAAGCTGGCCGATCAGGCCGGGAAACCGGTGACAAATGCCCAGGTGGTGTTCGCGTACACGATGCCGATGCCCGGCATGATGGAGACGAAGGTGTCAGCGACCTACAAGGACGGCGTCTATGAAGGCAAGGCCATGCTCGGCATGGGGGGCACGTGGGTGGTCACGGCCAACGTGACGCTCCCGAATCTGCCTCCGATCTCCGAAAAGTTCCAGATCACCGTTGGCGGCGGAAGTATGTGATCGATGATCACTCGACTCATCGAAAAAAGCGCACGCAACCCGGTCCTGGTGATCCTGGGCGTGCTGTTGCTGACGGCTGGTGGGGTGTGGGCTGTCTTCGAGGTGCCGCTTGATGCGATCCCGGACCTGTCGGATGTGCAGGCGATCGTCTTTACCGAGTGGCCGGGGCGGAGCCCTACGTTGATCGAGGACCAGATCACGTATCCGATCGTCACCTCCCTGCTCGCGGCCCCTGGCGTCAAACGGGTCCGTGGCGTGTCGGAATACGGGTTCTCCTATGTGTACGTGATCTTCCAGGACCACATTGACCTCTATTGGGCCCGAAGCCGCGTGCTGGAGTACATGCAGAAGCTGACCGGCAAGCTGCCGGTCGGGGTCACGCCGACTCTGGGGCCTGACGCGACCGGCGTTGGGTGGGTCTATCAGTACGCGCTGGTGGACGAGTCCGGGACACACGATCTCGCGCAGCTCCGGAGCCTTCAGGACTGGTCCCTCCGCTACAAGCTGGAGAGCGTTCCTGGGGTCGCTGAAGTGGCGTCGGTCGGTGGGTTCGTCAAGCAATATCAGATCGAAGTAGACCCCAACACGCTGGCGGCGTATCGGTTGCCCATCACGACAGTGATTCAGGCTGTCCGCAACAGCAATGCGGAGGTGAGCGGGCGCGTCCTGGAGATGACCGGCACGGAGTACGTGATCCGGGGGCTGGGCTACTTCCGTTCAATCGAGGATATCGAGCTCGTGACGGTCGGCACGGATGGCCGCGGCACCCCGATCCTCGTCCGGGACATCGCCCGGGTGCAATTGGGCCCGGAGCAGCGCCGTGGCGTCGCCGAGTTGGACGGAAAGGGGCAGACCGTCGGGGGTATGGTCATCATGCGAGCCGGTGAGAACGCGCTGGGCGTCATCGAGCGGGTGAAAGCGCGCCTGGAAGAGATCAAACCATCGCTGCCGAAGGGCGTCCGGATAGTCCCGACCTATGACCGGTCGGACCTGATCCTGAGGGCCATTGCGGTTCTGCGCGAGAAGCTGGTGGAGGAGAGCATCATTGTGAGCCTGATTGCGACCCTCTTTCTCTTTCACTTTCGCAGCGCCTTAGTGGTGATCCTGATCCTCCCAGTGGCCGTCCTGCTGTCCTTCATCCCGATGGCGTACCTGAAAGTGACCTCGAACATCATGTCCCTGGGCGGGATCGCGATCGCCATCGGCGCCATGGTGGATGCTGCGATCGTGATGGTCGAAAACGCGCACAAGCGGCTGGAGCAAAACCCGTTGGCTGACCGCACCGAGACTATCATCACCGCCGCGAAGGAAGTCGGCCGCCCGTTGTTCTTCTCGCTGCTGGTGATCGCCGTCTCGTTCCTGCCCATCTTTGCCTTGCAGGCCCAGGAAGGGCGATTGTTCACACCGCTGGCTTACACCAAGACCTTTGCGATGCTGTTCGCGACCGCGCTCTCGGTCACGCTGGCGCCGGTCCTGATGGTGGCGCTGATCCGTGGGCGCATTCGGGCAGAGACCCGCAATCCCCTGAACTGGCTGCTGATGACCCTCTATCGGCCTTTGCTGTCTGCGGTGCTGCGGGTCCGCTGGCTGGTCCTCGCGCTGGCGATTGCAGCCATGGGGTTGACGATTCCTGTGTTCGCGCGCCTGGGGGCCGAGTTCATGCCGCCGTTGAATGAAGGGACGATCCTCTACATGCCCACCACCGTGCCGGGCCTGTCGATCCCGGAAGGCACCAAAGTCCTGCAGGTGCAGGACCGGTTGCTGAAGGAGTTCCCGGAAGTGGAGCGGGTGTTCGGAAAGATGGGTAAGGCGACGACCGCGACCGATCCGGCCTTCACCGGAATGGCCGAAATTACGGTCACCTTCAAGCCGGAATCGCAATGGCGAGCCGGAATGACCTGGGACCGCCTGCTGGACGAGATGGATGCGCGCCTGCGCATCCCGGGGTTCCCGAACATCTGGTGGATGCCGATCCAGACGCGC